>JBGTDB010000109.1:0-9103 GCA_041748515.1 Phycisphaerae bacterium | reverse complement strand
CAAAGACCTTCTGGTACATTGTCTACAGCGTCGTCAACCGGACCGGGCAGGACGTCATGTTCCTGCCGAGTTTCCGACTGGTGACCGACACGCTCGATGTGACCCAGGCGGGCGATGCGGTTCCGCCGGTTGTTTATGATCGGATTGCGGCCCGGCACAGGGCTGACTTCCCGTTCTTCGCTCCGCCGCATAAGGTGACGGGCAAATTGTTACAGGGTGAAGAACACGGACGATCCTCGGCCGCGGTGTTTCTCCCTTTCGATCCCAACGCCGCGGGCTTTCGAATTCATGTGGGCGGGTTGTCCGGCGAAATGGAGCGCGTGCCAAACTATGCCTTCGACCCGGACAAGCCGATTTGCCCCAAGGAAAACCCCCAGTTTTTCCTGCTTCGCAGGGCGCTGGAAATACGCTATGATCTCCCCGGCGATGCCGAGACCCGAAGCCGGGCGACGCCGATTCGACGAAGCCGAACCTGGGTCTTGACCGAACCCTAGGATTAACAGCATTAGGCCGTCAGTTATTCGTTAGGCGGTCAGGCACGAATGGAGTTGTCGTTATGGCACATAAAAAAGGACAGGGCTCATCGCGCAATGGTCGCGACAGCAACCCGCAGTTTCTCGGCCTCAAGCGATCGGACGGAGACCGGGTTCGGACCGGGACGATTTTGATTCGTCAACGGGGAACCCCGCATCAGCCCGGTCGAAACGTCGGCATCGGGCGCGACCACACTCTGTTCGCCCTCTCTGACGGTGTGGTGCAGTTTCGCGGCGGACGTGTTCACGTTCTCCCCGACACCGCCAACTGATCGCTTCAACTTGAAGAAACGAAGATCTTGCGGGGTGGTCTGTCGGCCGCCCCTTTTTACTGCGCCCTCCCTTGAAATCAAGGCGAGCGGCTGATGGGCGGAATCCAAATGCTCGTTGATCGTGCGGAAATCTATGTTCGCGGGGGAAACGGGGGAAACGGCGCAGTCAGTTTCCGCCGCGAGAAATACGTCCCCAAGGGCGGCCCCGACGGCGGTGACGGAGGGCACGGCGGGAGCGTCTTCGCCATTGCCACGCCGGGTGTGGACACCCTTCTGGATTTCAAGGGCCGTCATCACTGGATTGCTCAGAACGGCCGGCCGGGCATGGGAAAAAAGATGTTTGGGCGCGATGGGGAAGACCTGATCCTCAGGCTGCCGCGAGGCACCCTCATTTTCGATCGGGACAGCGGGGTTTTGTTGAAAGATCTTACCAACCCCGAGGAACGGGTCTGCATCGCCGAGGGGGGAAAGGGCGGCCGCGGCAATGCCCGCTTCGCCACATCGACGCACCAGGTACCCTACGAAGCCGAGCCGGGCATTGAGGGCCGGGAGCGGTGGCTCCGGCTGGAACTGAAGCTGTTCGCGGATGCGGGCGTTGTCGGATTGCCCAACGCGGGGAAAAGCACCCTTTTGTCCCGCATGTCGCACGCCAAGCCCAGGATCGGCGACTATCCTTTTACCACGCTGCATCCGCAGCTTGGCATTGTCGAGCTGTCTGGACATCGGCGTTTCGTGCTGGCGGACATCCCTGGCCTTATCGAGGGTGCCCACGAAGGAGCAGGACTGGGCGACGAGTTCCTTCGGCATATTGAGCGGACTCGTGTTATTGTTCATCTGATTGACGTCGGCGACCCTTACGCAGCGGCCAAACCGACCGAGGCCTATGCGATCGTGCGCGGTGAACTGGAGAAATACAGCCGGGAACTAGCGGACAAGCCTGAGATCATCGCCGCCAACAAGACCGATCTGACGGGAGGCGAAGACGCGGCGGCCGAGCTGGCGGATGCAACGGGGCGCGAGGTTCTGGCCATCAGTGCGGTTTCCGGCCGCGGCATCGCGGCCCTGGGCGAGCGTATCTGGGCTTTGCTCGAGACTGAAAGACTGAACGAGGCGAACAACGTCGACAAGGCCACGGCCTGAGCTGAAGCAGGAATCAATCAACTGTGACGTCTCCCCATGTGGGGGGCGCGGCGCCGGGGACAAGCCCCGACGCTACACCTGATCGGTTCAAGCTCTGAATTCCGCGAGGTAAGAATGATTTATCGACCACCGCCATTTGATCCTGACGCTCCCGTCGTCGTGATCGACATCGGCAATTCCGCGATCAAGATCGGAACGTGGCACGCCGGGGAGTTGAAGACGCCGGTTTCGACGCCCACCGGCGACCACGACGCGTTTGTTGAGGCCTGCGCCGCTCACGCCGAGGCCGCGCCATTCGGTCAACCCGCGGCGATCGTGATTGCCTCTGTTGTTCCAGAGGCGCTCGAACGCATCAAGACGCATGTGGTGGCCTCTACCAACCGGGACGCGCTTGTGGTGGGAGAGATTGTCGGGCTTCCGATGGACCTGTCGGTGCGAGATTCCAGGGGAATCGGTGTGGACCGCGTGTGTGCCGCCGCAGCGGCTTACGACACGCTTCAGACCGGCTGTACGGTCATCAGTTTCGGCACCGCGGTGACCGTTGACCTGGTGAACGACGAGGGGGTCTTTGTCGGGGGTGCGATTCTGCCCGGCGTGCGACTCCAGTTGCTAGCCCTTCATGAGCACACAGCCGTCTTGCCGCTTGTGGAATCGGCGGTGCCTGAGAATCCTTACGGGCGCGATACGGTCGAGGCAATTCAAACTGGCGTTTGCCGGGGAATCACCGGGTCGGCGCGAACGTTGGTAGAGGGCTACGCGACGCATCTGGGCCACTGGCCGCAGGTGGTCGCAACAGGCGGAGACGCGCCCTTGCTTTTTCCGCATTGCGATTTCATCGATACCGTCGTCCGCGACCTGGCCTTGCGGGGCGTGGGCATCGCTTATACCAGGCACCTCGCCGAACTCGGGGCATGACCGCCTCTTCGCAAACCACCTGCATGGTCCTGACACCGCCCGGCGCGGGTGCGCTTGCCGTGATTCGGGTGGCGGGCATCGATGCGGCGACAATTCTGCAAAGCCGCCTAAGGCGAACAGGCGGCCGGCCCGTATCGGAGCTCCGGGAGGGGCAACTGTTCCACGGCGAACTTGTTGAAGGTGATGAGGTGATTGACGACGTCATCGCCAGTGTCTCCTCACAGGCCGATCGCCCGTTCATCGATCTATGCACGCATGGCGGCGTCAGAGTGGTCGAGCGTGCGCTCGCGGCATTGGAGCGGGCAGGGGCTGTGTTCTGTGATCATTCCGACGAGCAAGCATGGTCCGCAGCAAGTATCATCGAAAGCGAGGCCCTTCGCGCGTTGCAGTCGGCCAAGACCGGTCGCGCCGTCGATTTCGCTGCTTACCAACGGATGTACCTTGAGCCGCACCTGAAAGTAATCGCGACGCTTTGCCGAGTGGATCTACAGGAAGCTGCAAGACAACTTGATTTGTTAACGGCCGATTACCCGGCTGCGCGGTTACTGTTGGAAGGCGCCAAGGTTGTCCTAGTAGGCCCTCCCAACAGCGGCAAGTCAACGTTGCTCAACCGGTTGATCGGACGGTCGGCGGCGGTTGTTTCGCCAAAAGCCGGAACCACCCGGGACTTCGTATCGGTCGAGCTTGATTTCGCAGGGGCTCCAGTGACCCTCTATGACACGCCCGGTCGGCATGAGCCGGCCGATGGATTGGAACGAGAGGCCCTCGCCGCCGCCGCGTCGTTATGGAAGTCCGCGGACCTGGCGGTTGTCGTGCTTGATGGTGCCGATAAACTTCCGTCTAATAACGAATGGTTTGCCCATAACCGCGATGAGCCGCCGCGACAAATCTGGGTGGCGAACAAATCGGATCAGGCACGATCCTGGTCGGCCGATGAGCTGATTGCGGAGATTGGCACTTGCGACGCCAGGGTCGTTCAATTGTCGGCGCTATCCGGGGCCGGCATAGACGAATTCGTTAATACGGTGACCCAATCCCTCGCGTTGCGCGACCTGATACTGAGCACCGCTGCCTTTTTCACCAGCCGGCAGGTTGAGACTGCCGGGGCGATAAAATCCAGGATTCTCGACGGGCAGGCAGAAACCGCCCCCCAAGAAATTTGTTCAAAATTAATCGGCTACTTTAGAGACTCGGGTTGTTGGACGGGCCTATAATGGGCGACAACGCGTCAGCCGACGTACAACCAGGCCGTCGAGCAGCACAATAGGAGCTATGCCGGCCCGATAGGGTTCGGGCCAAAGCGCCATTATGGGCGAAAGTCCAGGTCGCTGGAATTCGATTGTATGGCATAGCGGGAGGAACTGTGACAGCGGGAATCGTTGCTTCAGGTGGGCCGATGTCTCTGGACGACACTCAATTCGCGCGCCTGGTGGTCGAGCGAAAGCTCTGCACGGCCAACGAGGTTGAGCTGGTTCGCGCCGAGCAGAAAGCCCTTTCAGACGGCCAGAAGACCACGCTCGTCGACCTTCTCCTCCAGCACGGCTACATCACTCACTCGCAAATCAAACGTTTAAACATGGCCATGGACGAGGACTCGATGTATCGTCCGGCCCAGCAGATTCCCGGCTTCCAGATCATCAGCAAGATAGGCCAGGGCGCCATGGCCGTAGTGTTCAAGGCCAAGCAGCTCAGCCTCGACCGCATCGTTGCCATCAAGGTGTTGCCCAAGCGGCTCAGCGAAAACCCGGAGTTTGTCGAGCGTTTCTATCGCGAGGGACGTGCGGCGGCACGGCTGAATCATGCCAATATCGTTCAGGCTTTCGACGTCGGCGAGTCCAGCGGCTATCACTACTTCGTGATGGAGTACATCGACGGCAAGACCGTCTTCGACCTGATCATCGACGGACGCCCGGTTGATGAGAAACAGGCCATTCGAATTATCATACAGTGCGCCAAGGCCTTGCATCACGCCCATCAGCAGGGACTGATTCACCGCGACGTCAAACCCAAGAACCTGATGATCACCAACGAAGGGGTGGTGAAGCTGGCCGACATGGGTCTGGCCCGCGAAATGCGCGACTACGTCACCGCGACCGCCGAAGCCGGCCGGGCTTATGGCACGCCCTACTACATCAGCCCCGAGCAGATTCGCGGCGAGATCGACATCGACGCCCGAGCGGATATTTATGGTCTGGGCGCGACTTTCTATCACATGGTGACTGGCAAGGTTCCATTCGACGGAACCACGCCATCGGCCGTGATGCACAAACATCTGAAGGAGCCGCTCGTTCCCGCGGATCACGTCAACAAGGCGCTCACCTCCGGCGTCGGAGAGATCATCGAAGTCATGATGGCCAAGTCCCGCGACGACCGGTATCCGTCGATGGAAGAGCTGAGCACCGACCTGGAAGCCATTCTGGACGGCGAGCCGCCGCTTCACGCCCGACAAAAATACGATCACAAACTCCTGGCGAATCTTGCGACGGGTAGCGCCGTACAACCGCAGACGCAGGCAACCGATGCGTCCAGCTCGTCTCCCAGAATCTCGGTTCAATGGGTGCTGGTTCTTGGCGTGCTGCTGGCCATCTCAGTCCTCTGCAACGTCGTACTCTACGCGAACCGCTGAGCAGCCCACGTAAGATATTGCAATGTGCGGCCGGCGTTCTGGTAGCCCAGATCCATTTGGCGCTGCGCCCCCGTAATCAGTCTCGGCAATCGCGCCGTTGACGGGCGGCGCCCAAAGAAGCTATATTCGCCACATGCTGAGTATTGCAGCGATCTGCTCGTCCCGGGTTCGATTGAAGGGCCGATGGCACAGTGCCAATGGATGACGGGATTGCGACGGTCCTTTTGTTGCCAGAATCCTGATGCCACTGATTCCTCCCGACGTTCAACTAGGCGACGACGAATCCGCCCTACTGGCCGCAACTCGCGAGTTTGCCGAGAAAGAGCTCCTCGAACGCGACCGGGCTTGGGACAAACACGAAGCGTCGGTCGTGGAAGTCCTGCCTCAACTGGCCGAAATGGGCTTGCTGGGCATCCTGGTGCCCGCGGAACTCAACGGACTGGGATGTTCCTATCCGGTCTATGCCGCAATGATCCATGAATTAGCCGTCTGGTCCCCGGCGACCGCCGTCACTGTCGCCGTTCACAGCATGGTCGGCGGCATCGTGAATCATTTCGTTCGCGAGCCGCTTCGCTCCGAATTGCTGGCCAACTGGTCCCAGGCCGAGAGTTTCGGCGCCTTCGCCCTTTCCGAGGCGGGAGCCGGCAGCGATGCGGCGGCCAGCAAGACCGAAGCCGTCGAAGTCGAAGGCGGCTTTCGCCTCACTGGTGAAAAGATGTGGGTTTCCAACGGACTGAATGCCCGCTGGTTTTTCGTCCTGGCCCACCTGCGCGGCGCGCCTAGCGAAAAGGCTTTTTGCACGCTTCTGATGGATGGCAACGCCGAAGGGCTGACCCGATCCGAAATCCACGGAAAAATGGGCATCCGCGGAAGCGAGACGGCCGTCATTCATTTGAACGATGTTTTCGTCCCGGACCGGTACCTAGTCGGCGCACGCGGCCAGGGTCTTGCGGCATGCCTGAAGAGCCTGGGCCGTGGCCGCGTGGGTATTGGCGCCCAGGCCACGGGGATTGCCGAGGCCTGTCTCAACGAGATGGTCAGTTATGCCCGTCAGCGCGAACAATTCGGGCAGCCCATCGGACAATTCCAGGCCATCGGGGACATGATCGCCCAGAGCGCCGTCGAACTCGCCGCGGCCAAGGCCCTGGTCTGGCGGGCGGCATGCGACATTGAAGCCGGGTTCAACAATCGCACGTCAAGTTCGATGGCCAAGCTCTGTGCATCGGAAGCGGCCAACCGAATTGCCTACCGGGCGGTTCAAGTCTTTGGCGGCGCGGGATACGTCAACGAGTCTCGCGTCGAACAGCTCTATCGCGATGCCCGAGTAACTTCGATTTACGAAGGTACGAGCGAAATTCAGCGCCTGGTCATCGCCCGAGAACTGGCCGAACATTGACCACCAGTCGTACCCCTATGCACGGCTCCGGCCGCAGCGCCAGGATAGACGTCGACCGTACAACTTGCACCTTCTCCAGGGACATCAATGATCTTGAAACTAGGATCCCCAGCCATCGATTTGGCGACCGTGTGACGAGCGTCGCCCGCGTGACCGGTTTGGCCCTTTCGGATAGAATTCCGCCTCGTAAAATACAGTTGGAATCCGGGCTTCGTTGCCCGGCAGGAGGATACATGAATTACGAGCTTTCCGAGGATCTCCTCGCCTTACAGGACATGGCCCGCCGGTTCGCGGCCGAGACCATCGCTCCGAACGCCCGCCAGTGGGACCGTGAAGCCGATATTCCCCGCGAAGTGGTCGCCAAACTGGCCGATCTCGGGTTCCTGGGCATCTTTACGCCCACGGAATTCGGCGGCTCTGGCCTGGGCGACCTGGGGGCCAGCGTCATCATGGAAGAGATCGCCCGGCATTGTGGGGCGACGGCCCTGATGCTGGACGCTCACAACGCCCTTTGCTCGGCCCATATCATCCGCGCGGCCAACGACGCCCAGAAGAAAAAGTACTTGCCGAAGCTGGCCACTGGCGAGTACCTCGGGGCCTGGGCTCTTTCCGAGCCGGGCTGCGGAAGTGACGCGGCCGCGCTGAGCACGACGGCCACGGAAGACGGCAATTCCTGGGTGATTAACGGCGCCAAACAGTGGATCACCAACGGACATTATTCAGGCGTATTCGTGGTCATGGCCCGCACCAAGCCTGACGGCGGGGCCAAGGGAATCAGTGCGTTTATCGTCGAACGCGGCACGCGCGGCCTGGAGATCGGCCCCAAAGAAGACAAAATGGGCATGAGGGCCTCGGACACGGTGGGCCTGATGTTCGACAATTGCCGCGTCCCAAAGGAAAACCTCTGCGGCAAACTCAACGAGGGCTTTATCGATGCGATGAAGGTGCTCGAACGCGGCCGGATCACGATTTCGGCCATGGCCGTGGGGCTGGCCCGCGGAGCGCTCGAGGAATCGCTGGCCTACGCCAAACAGCGGATGGCGTTTGGCAAGCCGATCTTCGAGCACCAATCAATCCAGTTCATGCTGGCAGACATGGCCATGGAGATTGATGCGGGCCGGCTGCTGACGCAACAAGCCGCGGTTCTTTCCGACACGGGCAAGCCGAGCAAAGTCGAAGCGGCCGTGGCCAAGCTGTTTACCAGCGAAATGGCTACTCGTGCCGGGCTGAACGCCATTCAGATTCACGGGGGCAACGGTTATACGAAGGAGGTTCCCGTCGAGCGATACATGCGCGACGCGAAGCTCTGCGAGATCGGCGAGGGAAGCAGCCAGATTCAGCGCGTCATCATTGCCCGGCATCTTCTGGAATGCTGATGCCGCGCCGCGGATTCGAGTCCGCGCGAAACATAGATGGCGAGCCGCAGGCTTTAGCCCGCGCGGACTTACACAAGGCAAAGGATCCATGGATTTCCAATTCGACGAAGATCATCAGTTGCTGGCCCAGCAGATTCGCGAGTTCGCCTTTCGCGAGGTGGCCAAGGAGGCAGCCGAGCGTGATGCCGCCGCGGCGATGCCGAAGGAGCTCTTGCAGCAACTAGCGGAGCTGGGACTGTTCGGCATTGCCATTCCCGAAGAATTCGGCGGGTCGGGCATGGGCACCATCGCCTCCTCGCTGGTCGTCGAGGAGATTTCCAAAGCCTGTGCGGCCACCGGCGTGACGCTCAGTGCCCATACGTCTCTTTGCGTCGATCCGATTCTGCGATTCGGCACGCCCGAACAAAAGCAAAAATACCTGCCGCGGATGGCGGCGGGCGAACTGATCGGCTGTCTTTCGCTCACCGAGCCGGGCAGCGGCAGCGACGCCGGGGCCGCGACCTGCCGGGCGGAACTCAAGGGCGACGAATGGCGCATTACCGGAACCAAGATTTTCGTAACCAATGGCAAAGACGCCGGCGTCATGGTGCTGATCGCCGTTACCGATCCGGACGAGCCCAAGCGGCGGCTCAGCGCGTTCATCGTCGAGCAGCCCACGCCCGGGCTGCGCATCGGAAAACTGGAAAAGAAGCTCGGCATCCGGTGTTCTTCCACGGCCGAGTTTGTCTTCGAGGATTGCGTTGTCCCGAAGGACGCCCTGCTCGGCGAGCGGGGGCGGGGGATGCGCGTGGCCCTCACAACGCTGGACGGCGGGCGGATCGGCATCGCCGCCCAGGCGTTGGGTA
>JBGTDB010000108.1:0-4425 GCA_041748515.1 Phycisphaerae bacterium | reverse complement strand
GCGGCGGTCAAGGCCGGAATGAGCCCAGTCCCGCCGGCGGGCATCGCCCGTCTGGACCCGGCTGCGCTGGCGGGCATTGCCCGTTTGGATCCGGCTGCGCCGGGTGCAGTGCCACGGACTCTCAGCCCTCGATCAAACCGCCGACATTGTATCGGACATCGGCGGCGCTAGCATGTATGTATGAGTCCGAACGAGAAAAGCCGCAGAATTAGGATTATGGCCGAAAAAGTGGGCTTTGAACGATGCGGCATCGCCCGGGCCGAACCTATCGGACGCCCGGAGTCAGCCCGATCGACTCCGCCGTCGGCGTCGGGCGAACCCGGTTCGGATCCGGAATCGCCAGGGGGCGATGCCCGGTGGGACGCGCCGAAATCGACTTCGCCCCGCCCCTCACCTGGAGAATATCTCAAGCAGTGGCTCGCGGCCGGCCATGCCGGGACGATGGACTATCTCCACCAGTATCAGGAGCAGCGGCTCGATCCGCGGCTACTCCTCCCGGGGGCACGAAGCATCATTGTTGTCGCCCAGCTCTACCACCAGCCCCCACCTGACAAATGCCGCGACCCGAACGCACAATCGGCTGATCCGGCTATCCCGGCCCCCAGTTCGGCATCGCCATATCAGGAGCAATCCCTGCTTGAGCCTGCCGCGCGTGGTCGGGTGGCCATGTATGCCTGGGGACGGGACTATCACAAGGTGATACGGGGCAAGCTATGGAAACTGGTTGATGCAATGCGCGACATGCTGGGCGAGATGTTTGAGGCCAGGGTCTGCGTGGACACGGCCCCGATCTTGGAGCGCGAGGTGGCGGCCGCGGCCGGAATTGGATGGATCGGCAAGAACACGCTCGTCCTGCATGAGGATCTGGGCAGTTATTTCTTTCTTGGCGCCATTGTCACCACGCTTGATCTCGCGATCGACCGGCCGGCGGTCGATCATTGCGGAACCTGCACGGCCTGTCTTGATGCCTGTCCGACGGATGCGTTTCCCGCCCCCTACCAGATGGACGCATCACGTTGCATAAGTTATCTGACCATCGAGCACCGTGGCGACATCTCCCAACCGTTTCAGGAGTTGATGGGCGACTGGGTTTTTGGTTGCGACATTTGTCAGGAAGTGTGTCCGTTCAACCGGCGGGCGCCCTTTACAACTGAGCCGCAGTTCGCGGTTCGATCGCCGGGCCCTGCACCGTTGCTCGACGACATTCTGCGGTGGTCGGCCGACGATTACCAAAAGAACGTCGCGGGCAGCGCCGTCAGGCGGGCCACGCTTCCCATGCTTCAGCGCAACGCCGCGGCCGCCGCGGCCAACCTCCGAGAGCATGACCTGAATCAGAGCAAATAGCGCATTTGGAATGACGGGCCAAGCGACGTTGCGACATGCGGTCGCGGCCGGCGCGACATTTGTAGTTCGGTCGCTATTCGACGTTCGCAATTCTCCGCATCTGCCTGTAAACGAAGACGCCCAAGCCGGCTCAGGCCGAACTTGAGCGTATCGTTGGATGGAGGTTGGTGGGCCTCGCCCCTTTAAGCCTGGCGTTGCCGGGCCCTCGGGACGATGCCTGGGTCTTCGGTCCGGCTTGGGTTAGGAACCGGAGCCACTCGGCAGGTTGCTGTCGAGATTAGTGAACGCCCCATCAACGGACTGTCCAATTCCGATAATCGCGCCGACGCAAACCAGAACGATCAGCGCGAGCATGACGGCATATTCAGTGGCGGTCGGACCACTTTCTGAGATCATAAAACGCCGAATCTGCTTCAAACCATATTTCATGCTTTTCCCCTGCGTCAGAGATTTGGAAACGGGCAGCGCCCGCGTTAAACCGGCTTCGCCCGAATAGACCCGGCAGCGCCGCGGGCTTCGCCCGTTTAAACCCGGCTGTGCCGGGAGAGCCGTCCGCCCGGCTCAATCGATGCCAGTTCTAGGCATGGCATTTGACAGAGGCAAGATTGAATGCAACAAGCCGATCGAAGAGGCCGTTGCGCGGATTCAAGCCCGATCTTATCGGCGCCCGCGAAGCGCAAGCGTCCGAGTATCCGTAACCCGTTCAAAACATCGGGCGGAGGAGGATCGAAATGGGCCGATTTCGGCGACGTGGCATCGCGGCGGCGGACTGCTTTGACATACCCTGCGGCCGGATTAGTCTTATCGGAAGTATTCTTCGAAACGCGCAACTGGAGCGAAGACCATGCACGAATCACCCGGCTTGTCTCCCACGCACGAAATGTACATCAAGGTGCTCTACCGTCTGCAACAGGAAAACGAAGTGGCCCGGGTACGCGACATGGCCAAGGGGCTGGGCGTGACCGCGGGGACCGTGTCGGCCGTGCTCAAGAAGCTGGAGCGCGCCGGGTTTGTTATTCACGACCGGTATGAAGCGGTCAAGCTGACTCCCGCCGGCGAGCGCGTCGGCGAATGCGTGATCCGCCGATTCGAGACTATCAAAGCCCTGCTCACGAACGTCCTGGGGCTCGACCCTGATTCGGCCGAGGTGGACGCCTGCACCATGGAACACGCGGTCAGCCCGGTGACGATCAACCGCATGGAATACCTGCTGCGCCTGGTCGACGCCGGAAAGATCGACTTGCGAGCCATGTCCGCCGACCGACCGACCGACGCCCGCACCATCTGCATCGACTGCGAAACAATCGGAGTGTGCCAGGCCGTGGCAGCAGTGGAGACGCACCGCTCCATCCTAGACAAGAACTGACGGCGGTTGCTCGTTTGTTGCCTGCCCCGACCGGAGCGACCGAAGCCTCGAACCAATCGGCGCCCCATCCGTGATGGCCCTTACGCCGCGCCAACTGACAGAAACCGACGCCCCGGAATTTTTGGCGATCTGCACTGCTCACCGCCGCGCACAAATTGTGCGATCATTGAAATCCCCACGGAGGGCAATAACTTCCGTTATGATGACATTGAAAGAATGGGATCGCGATCGGCGAGTCGCCCGCAGTGGCCCGGCGGTTCCGTCGAGTGGGTGATTCGACGTGCAGGTGAAACCCGAGGACCTAAGTCATGATAAGATGGCAAATGCCGATTTTGGCCGCATTGACGCTGGTCGTTGCGGGCTGTCCCACGAACGGGCCGCCCTCGAGCAATGGCGATGCGCTGAGCACGGATTTTGAGTTTACCGATCTCTCGGGCGAATTCGTTCTTGGGGCCGCTCCCCGCCGCGTGACGTTTCGAAACGGCGAAGCCCGAACCGTCGGCGTCGAGTCGCTGTACCACTCCGGTCACAACGCCTGGATGATCAGTCCAGGAGAAACGGGTGAGATCCTCTTCGAAACGCCGACGGGCGAGCTTGTATTCTATGTCCGCGATCAGACCGCGTCAGTCGGCGGCGTCGTGACACTTTTCGACGAAGACGGCCAGGTGCTGGCGGTCATCGCATCGACAAACTCCGATTGGACGCGGGTTGTGGTGCCGGGCGACGTGATCGGCGACCCGCCGGTTTCGCGGATCACGTTCCAGAACAACGGTGATTCAGGCTTTGCGGCGCTGGACGATTTTCGGTGCTGCGCAGACATCGACGACATGGTCGCCCCGCAGCCACTGGCCGATCCCATTCCCGGGAAAATCAATCCCAGCAGTGTGCAGCTCCGGTTGACGACCATCGCGGAGGGCCTGGTCGCACCGAACTGGGGCGTGTCGCCGCCGGGCCGTCCGGATCGGCTGGCGGTCACCGATCAGTCGGGCGTCCTTTGGATGATAGTACTTGCCTCCGGCGGGCGGTCGACGTTTCTCGACCTGAGCGAAAGACTCGTTTCCCTGGGAATCAGCGGGCCGGGCTCATTCGACGAGCGCGGCTTGCTCGGCGTCGCCTTCGCCCCGGACTATGCCGCGAGCGGATTGCTTTATACTTACTCGTCCGAGCCGCTTGCCGGGCCTGCGGATTTTTCCACGATTCCGCCGGGCGAGGCCGCTAATCATCAGAGCGTCATACGCGAATGGCGCGTACCGGAGCCGATGGAGGAGGATTCCACCGTCGATCCGAACAGCGCGCGCGAAGTTCTGCGCGTCGACCAGCCGCAGTTCAATCACAACGGCGGCGGGCTGAACTTCGGCCCCGATGGGCGGCTCTATGTGTCGCTGGGCGACGGCGGGCGAGCCGACGATCAGGGCCTCGGGCATGGCGAAATCGGCAATGGACAGGATGCCTCCAACATCCTGGGCACCCTGCTTAGAATCGACCCGTTAGGCGACAACTCGGCCAACGGGCGATACGGCATTCCCCCGGACAATCCGTTTGTCGGCGACGCCGGCAAGCTCGGCGAAATCTTCGCTTTCGGATTTCGCAATCCGTTCCGATTCTCGTTTGACTCGACAAGCGGCGATCTCTGGCTGGCCGACGTGGGGCAAAACGACATCGAGGAAATCAATCTTGTTGTTCCAGGCGGCAACTACTGCTGGAACCTCAAAGAG
>JBGTDB010000107.1:0-2855 GCA_041748515.1 Phycisphaerae bacterium | reverse complement strand
GCCTCGGCCTCAAGGCCGACGGCTCGATCGCGGCCTGGGGGGATAACTTCCATGGTCAAACCGATATCCCCCCGTCGAATGCCGAATTCATGAGTGTCGCCGGGGGTGGAACCCATAGCCTGGGTCTGACGGCGGACGGCTTAATCGTGGCGTGGGGAAATAACAGCTACGATCAAACCGAAGTTCCCACGCCGAACATCGAGTTCATTGACGTTGCCGCGGGCAACTCCCACAGTCTGGGCCTCAGGGCCGACGGCTCAATCCTCGCTTGGGGCCGGAATATCTACGGTCAAGCCAACGTTCCTGAGCCGAATTCGGGCTTTGTTGCCGTCGCGGCAGGAGGGAATGACTCATTGAGTGGCCACAGCTTGGGCCTTAAGGCCGACGGATCCATCGTGGCGTGGGGAAGCAACTCTTCTGGTCTACGCAACGTCCCCGCGCCCAACGCAGGCTTCGTGGCCATAGCTGCGGGCGGCTCCCACAGCCTTGGGCTCAAAGCCGATGGATCCATTGTGGCGTGGGGAAGTAACTCTTCTGGTCAACGCAACGTCCCCGCGCCGAATACCGATTTCGTTGGCATCGCCGCGGGCGCCAGCTTCAGCATGGGCCTTAAGGTTAATGGATCGATCGTGGTGTGGGGAGACAACTCATTCAACCAAGCCGACGTCCCTGGGCCGAACGCCGATTTCATCGGCATTGCAGCCGGTAATGACCACAGCTTGGGCTTGAAGGGGCATTTCGGCGACTTGAATTTGGACGGGTTTGTGGACTGGGAGGATCACGCCGAGTTTTCGGCGTGTCTGGCTGGGCCGGGGGTGTTGCCGCCGCTGGGGTGCGACCTGGCGCGGCTGCGCGGGCACTGGTCGGTGGACCTTGCCGACTACGCCCGCTTCCAGCGGCTCTTCGACCCAGATGTCGAGTAACCGGCCGTTGATCGTTCCACTCCCCTTAATCACCCCTTGGCAGGGGGTGAGGTTGGACGGTCGCTTGCGCTTCGGGTTCGGATGCTCCGCTTCCTCGCGGGCGCGGCTCGCGCCAGCCAAGTCCGCGCGTGCCAACGGCCTGTGGCAAACGGCATCGAGGCTAGTGTGGCACCGGTTTCCACCCCGGTGAGAACACGGGTTGAAAACCCTTGCCATGTTTCGCCACGGGCTGCAAATTCACGCGGCTCGCAAATGCGGCATCGAACAGTTTGAGTCAGGATGTAACGTTACGGGCAAATTCCGATGGGCGACGGCCGTCCCGTCCCGTCCCAAGCCATGCCCGATCGGGCCCCGTTGAGCAGGTTCATCAGCTCCCATAGATCCAGCGACGTGACCGTTCCCGAGCCGTCAATGTCGGCACTGAAAAGCCCCCACGGCACCGTCCCGATCTCGGACAGGAATCCGACCAGCGCCAGCGCGTCGTCGCTGTCAGCCGAACCATTGCCGTTCACGTTTCCGGGATGAGAAATGTAGACCAGGGTCGTAGTGCCGCCCAGCACGTTTTCATAAGTGACCGTGGTTGCGGCGCCGGGCGTGATCGGCCGTAGGAACTCGACCGCATGCAGACCGGCCATGTCAGAGACGCTCGCAATATCGTTGTCCGATCCCTCGGTATCCGTTTCGCAAAAAGCGAAACAGTCCGCCTCCGCCCCATCGGGAGCAATGATGCTCACATGATCGATTCCCTGGAGAATCGTGCCGGTTTCTTCATCGAAGGGGCGGCGTGCGTCTACAACGCCGCTTGGCGGTTCAAAGCCCGCGACCGGACCGGGCGGACACCCCTGGGCGCAGGAGTCCAGGCAGAGCACGGCCGCGCCGCAACCGGTCTCTTCAAATCCGATGGTACCGCACGCGCTGTCCCATTCGGTATCGCAACAAAACGGATCGCAAGCGCACACGGTTCTGCAACAGGTCGCATCCGAACAGCCAGGCGTTCCGGTGCCGCCGCAGCAGCCTCCCGACCCCGGGCAGGCCGGATTGGTGGGAGGCCCGCACGTAAGCCGAAACTGTCCGGGGCCGGCCCCCTGTCCGGGAGCGCTTCCGATCCGAATCAGGTATTGCTGCCCTTGAACCGCGTCGAAAAGGGCGAGCGTTTGCAGTCCGCATCGATCGTCGTTGCACGCAACAAGGTCCGCGGTGGTTGGCGGACACGTCGTACCCTCGTAAACGGCGATCTTCGTGTCCACGAAGGTCTGTTCGCACGTTGAAACATGAACGCGGTTGTTGCACGTCGCGGTCCAATTAAACCAGACGTCTTTGATTATAGCGCCGTCGGCGGCGCCACAGGTCGGATGCGTCGGTCCGTCGGTGCCGGCGTTCGTGTTGTCGAATCCGAAAAAGCCGGTCCCAGTGATGGTCTTCGAGGTGGCGCACAGGGCATTGTTCTCGAATTCGCTGCACAGGGTCAGTGCCTGCTGGACGCAGAACGCATCCCAACCGAAATCCGTGCCGCAACACAAGGGATCCACGCTCAGATCGCACACCGCGGCCGTGCAAAAGGGATTCTGGCATCCGGGAGTCGGATGCTCTGAAAGGCAATCTCCTTCGTAACCAAAATACTGGGCGTCCGGACATTCGACTTCGTCGCAGAATTTCCCCAAGGTCGTGAAGCCGTCGTTGGTCTGATCGCATTCCTCCGTCGTCAGGTTCTGGCAGATGATGACGTTGGGATTAAAAATCGCTCGATTACAACAGGCATGGGTTCCGCAAGGCGGGAAGAATGTTTCAGGATCGCAGGTTCCTCCTTCGACCCATCGCCCTATGCAGTTACCGACTTCGACGCCCTCCGTGCAGGTTCCGGCGAACTGGTCGCAGCAAGCACCGGTCGGCGCGCTGCCCGCGCACCAGACGTCGGCGCGGAAGCTCCCGGCC
>JBGTDB010000106.1:0-2916 GCA_041748515.1 Phycisphaerae bacterium | reverse complement strand
CCGGAGAAACGCGGACGGCGGCCGTGGCGGCTCACCGAACGGCTTTGCGCAAGGGTGGCCTCGCGATTATCAGCGTCCCCAATGCGTGGTGCCTGCCGTACCGACTGTGGAAGTCCTACCTCGAAATCCGCGGCTGGTGGCCTTACGGATTCGAGCGACCCTATTCCGCGCGGGAGTTGGCGGATCGCGCCCGGCGAGTTGGGCTCGACAATGTGTTTGCAACATCGATCGGATTCTTGCAATCCGTCGGAGATCATCTGGGCCGCGGCGTGTTTGGTCGCGGAGCGGACTTTGCCGATCGGGCGAGTTGCCTCGATCCGCTGATGGGTATGTCCGTTGTCCTCTTCGGCCAGAGAACTTAGCGAGCCGCGTGGCTCCAGCCCGCGCGGACTGGCTGGACTTGATGGACCTGGTCGGGCCTAAGGCTTCGGGCGGCCAATGTTTGAATGATAATTTGGCTTTCCTGAATCGAAACACCATGCATTCAATAGCCTCAAACGACGCACTTGAACGGATTCGATTCATCGGCGCGAGGGAGCGAAGTGATGCATGCGCACCGTTTGATGCCGTTGACCATCACTTTCTGCGTCGCGGCCGGGGTATCGAATTCGACATGGAGGCCGCGTGGATCGTCCGCCGACTGCGGTCCGCCACAGGCCGGGTGCTGGATATTGGGTGCGGAATTGGAGCGCTGGTGCCGCATATTGGTGAGGATCGCTTTATTGGCGTGGATTACCGGCCGGACGGATTGTCCCACACGAGGCGGCAATTCGGCCGTGCTCGTCTGTGCGCGGCCAGGGCCGACCAACTTCCGTTTGCCGACGCTTCGATTGGCGCCGTCACCGCACAGCACCTCATTGAGCACGTGCCCGCTCCGGCCGAGGCCGTCCGGGAATGGGCCCGTGTCCTGGCGCCGGGGGGCGTCATGCTTGTGCTCACGCCGAACCGCCGATTTCGTGACCCGACCGTTTTCGACGACCCGACACACGTGACATTGTTCGACGGCCCGGAACTGGCCAGACTCCTGATTGGTCAAGGATTGAAAATCACCGATCACCGGACGTTGGGGCTGCCGTGGTTTCGTCACGGCTCGTCCGTGGCCGGCGGCTGGCGACTTCGGCGTACGGTTATCCGACGGGCACCGGCCCTTTCCATGATTCCAACGCTTCGATGGCACGGGCAAACCCTTTGCTGCGTCGCCCGCAAGCCGGTGTCCGACACCGGCGTGTGATCGCGAATCAACCGTGTTTGCTTGAAACAAACGGAGACCACCGGTCGAATGCACGACAGAATGAGGGTTCTCATTGACGGGCGGATGTTGCTGGGGAGATTTTCCGGCGTGGCCCGCTTTGTAACCCGAATGGTCGAACAACTCGTCGCCAAGGGCCACCATCGCATTGGAATATTGTGCGGCGACGAACCCTACAAGCCTTGGATCGGACGAAACGGAATTGAGATGTTTGTCACCGATTTTCGCCGGAAGGACCGAACCGCACTGCGTCGGATGATCTGGGAATCGCGGCGGCTACCGCAATGGATTGGCCGTATCGCCCCCGATGTTTTTCACGCGACGTGGAACAGCGGCATCCCCGCAAGCGGTCGATGTCCGTCGGTGCTGACCCTTCACGACCTGATCCCCTGGGAAGCGCCGGTTCGGTCCATGCGTGATCGCCTCGATCGGTGGGCCTATCGAAGGTCAGTCGCAATCTCGGCGCGTCGGGCCACACTCATCACTACGGTCAGTTCCTTCAGTCGTGAGCAGGTACTTCAGAAGCTGAATATCCCCGGCGATTGTGTTTCGGTCGTTCATAACGGCGCGGACACCTCTCTTGCTGAACAAACTTCGTCGATGGAGCATGTAGGTTCGTCCCAAACGGAAGTTGGTCAGGTGGTTTCGAATACCACCTTGCCCTACGCGCTTTATGTGGGGGGATTCGAGCCGCGCAAAAACGTTGTGGGCGTCTTAAGAGCGATGTCCCGATACTGGGAGCGGTTCGGCTACTCGCTTGAACTTCGCCTTACCGGAATGCCCGAGCGACTGGATCGGGCAGCCGCCGAGGCGTTGGGGCGCATGGACCAATTGGCTCCAATTCAATTCCTTGGCGACCCGGACGACGCGGCGCTGGCCCGGCAATATCGTCGAGCGACAGTGACGCTGCTGCTTTCCTACGACGAAGGCTTCGGCCTGCCGGCTCTGGAGGCGATGGCCTGCGGATGCCCAGTGATCGCGGCGAACCGGGCGGCACTGCCCGAAGTGGTGGGCGACGCGGGTACCCTTGTTGAGCCGAACGACGCGGATGCGGCCGCCTGTGCGATTCATTCGATGGTGGCGGAGTCCGAAGACCGAGATGAGCGAATCCGCCGGGGCTTGATCCGCGCGGGGCACTTCACATGGGAGCGAACGGCCGCTCAATTCAACGAGGTTTATCGGCGGGCAATTGGCGATTACGGTCTACTCGCTCGATCTGATATGAATTCCTCAGCAGCCCAATCGAATTCGGCAGCGATGATACGCAGGTCAGAAGCAATTTCGAATGGCAAGCTCGACACAGGCTTCGTCCCACTCGGATGAGCAGCAAAACGGATCGCGCGGGCAAACCTCCGCACAACAGTTGTCGTTATTGCAGCCCGGACTTGAGTGAACCTGGAAACAGCTTGCCGTGCTGGTATCGCAGGCCGTCCGACAAATGCTCGGTTCATGCAACTCGGCGCAGAAGTTGTCCCAGGCCACCAGACAGCACGAGGTATCCACGCGGCATACCTCATTGCAGCAAGTCGCGTCGGAGCAGCCCGGGAGCGCGCTTTGCGTCTGACAGTCCGGCGTCAGCGGCGCGCCGCAACTGCTGAATCCGCCTTCGCAAAGGCCCTCTGCCTCTTCAACGCAAAAGTCATCCCACTCGGATTCGCAGCAGAAGG
>JBGTDB010000105.1:0-5997 GCA_041748515.1 Phycisphaerae bacterium | reverse complement strand
TGGCTTCCGGCCTGATTACGTTGGGGGAGGCGGCGGCAATTCTAAAGGAACTGCAAACCGGCGTTTGCCCCGACTGGAGCACGTCCCTCGGCGGCGGATTGGGCATTCACGGTGCCGGCGGGCGCGGGTTCGACTGGACGGCCGGTTGCGTCGCGCTGGCCGACAGCCACTCGGCCGAACTCTTCGACGCCCTCCGCATCGGCGACTCGGTCGAGATCCTGCCATAGAGCGTCCTCCGTCGTAGCGAGGCGATTCGCGCAACATCCGAACCAAACCTACGATGTCGAATGGCGGATTCTCACCAAGCCATTGACCATTTCGTTGCTGGGACTGCCCGGGACAAGTTGGCACGCTTGGCGAGATGCGCGCCTCGCGCTACACTTGGCGGCATGTCGTCCCCAACTCTTTCCCCTGATTCGTTGACGGCGCTGGCAGCGGCCTCTGCGGCGATCAACTCCACGCTGGATTCGCCGACGGTCCTGGACCAGATTGCCCGCAGCGCGGCCGAGGTCATGCAGGCAGAGGCGAGCAGTGTACTGACCCTCGACCGACGGCGGGGCAAGCTCATCTTTGCCGCGGCCGTTGGTGAGCACGGCGATCGCCTGCTCGGAAAACAGCTTGACGCGGAGCTAGGCATCGCCGGGCACGTGATTCGCAGCGGCCGACCGGAGAACGTTACGGATGTTAAGAGCAACTCGGAGTTTTTCCGCGGCTTCGACGAGCACCTGGCGTTTCAGACCCGGGGGATGATGGCTGCGCCAATGATCTACAAGTCGGAGGTGATCGGCGTCGTCGAGGTCATCAATCGTCGTGACGGCCGGCCATTCTCGGAGGAGGATTTGCACCTGGTCGAGCTGTTCGCCAATCTGGCGGCCTGCGCCGCCCGAAATGCGCGAACACACGAGAATCTCAAACGCGAGCGAAACGCGCTGCGAAACGCCGTTTTTGAGGACAACGAGATCGTCGGCGCATCGCCGCGACTCAAAGAGACGATGCAGCTCGCCGATCGCGTCGCGCCTACCAATGCCACCGTTCTTCTGACCGGCGAAACGGGCACGGGCAAGGAAGTCCTGGCCAAGTATATTCACACCCGCTCCCAGAGGGCAGACAAGCCCTTCGTTGCGGTCAACTGCGCGGCCCTGCCCGAAACGCTTTTGGAAAGCGAATTGTTCGGGCATGAGAAAGGGGCCTTCACCGGGGCGATCAATCAGCGACAGGGCCGATTCGAACTAGCCGACGAAGGCACGCTGTTTCTCGACGAGATCGGAGACATTCCCGCGTCGATGCAGGTGCGACTTCTCCGGCTGCTTCAAGAGCGGGCGTTTACCCGCGTCGGCGGAACGCAGACGATTTTCTGCGACGTTCGAATTATCGCCGCGACCAACCGCGATTTGAAGAAGGGAATACAGGAAGGCCGGTTCCGCGACGACCTTTACTATCGCCTCAACGTCTTTCCGATTCCCATGCCTCCGCTTCGCGAGCGAAAGGGCGACGTGCCGGCGCTGGCGGAGCATTTTATTTATCACGCTGCGGCCGATCTGGGCGTGCCGCGGCGATCGGCCTCGAAGGAATTTTCCGACGCTTTGGTCGCCTATCCCTGGCCGGGCAACATCCGCGAACTGGCCAACGTCATCGAGCGCGCCGTACTGCTTTGCAACGGACCGGAACTGCTGCCTTCGCATCTGCCGCGAGAAATCACGCACGCGGAGCCATCGACCGTTGCGGCATCCACGCTGCCCGGGGCCGAGCGGGATATGATCGTCCGCACGCTGAACGAAACTCACTGGAACCAGTCGAAAGCCGCCCGGCTCCTGGGCATCAGCCGGGACAATCTGCGGTACCGCCTCAAGAAATACAACATCCAGAGAGACGGCGCCTAGCCGAGCAGCGATTCGATATCATCGCCTGGCGCGGATGATTGCCGGGATTCTTATGGCACCGGCGGTCGATGCTCCATGGAACCGCAAACTGGCGGAAAGGTCAGCCGCGGACCTGCGTATAGCAGATCAGTTTATAAGCCAGGCGAGCGGCCAGGAATTCGGTGACGGCCTGGCCGGGGATGGGCATGACTTCGACGATGTCGGCACCCACGATGGTTTTCTCGGCCGCGACCAGCCGTAGCAGGCCGGTGACCTGATACCAGTCCAGTCCGCCGGGCTCGGGGGTTCCGGTGCCGGGTGCGTACGCCGGGTCGAACCCGTCGATGTCGATGGTGACGTAAACCTTTTCGGAGAGACGGTCGAGCACTTCATCGATCCAGTCGGGGCCGCCCGCTGCGGGGCCGTCGTCCATGTGACAGTGGCGGGCAGTGATGGGCGCGATTCCGGCCTTTTTGCAGAAGGCGAGCTCCTCACGGGAAACGTTGCGAATGCCGACGGGCACGATCGTCGCGCCCATGTCCAGCACGCGGCGCATCGCGCTGGCGTGCGAATACGGCGTACCCTCGTACTCGTTGCGCAAATCCAGGTGGGCGTCGATCTGAAGCACCGACAGCTTTTTGTGCCTGGTCATCACCGCCCGGACCAGTGCGGAGGTAACCCCGTGCTCACCCCCCAGGCCGAGCAGAAACTTGCCGTCTCGAACCACTGGCCGCGCGGCTTTGAAGATATCCTCGTGCATGGCCTGCGGGCCGGCCATGTGCGGCATCAGTGCGTCCAGCGTGGCCACGCCCGCCTTGTGGCACTCGGTCTCCAATTCGTCGTCGAACAACTCGACCTGCTGAGAGGCCCGGATGATCGCCGCCGGCCCTTCGCGCGTGCCGACCTGAAAGCTCGTTGTCGAGTCGTACGGAATCGGCAGCACGGCGTAGCGGGCCGTCTTGTAGGCGCTAAATCGCGCATCCAGACCGAGGAAATTGGATGGAAGTTGGTTCATGCGCAGGTCCGGGCTCGATGTTATTTGGCCCCATGAGGGGGAAGCTGGTTTGCATTGCGAAGGCTCTTTTCGCCCGCCGACCGAAGCTCTTCGGTCATTTCACCAATGCGCTGATAGAGCCGCCGCTGGGGCCGCGGCTTGCATCGGGCGAGGACATATTGGGCGATCAACGGAAAAGTGATCGAAGCGCACGAATAGACCACGACGTTGTTGCGATAAGCGTCCTTGATTTTGCCCCAGCTTCGGGCCTCGCCCGGTGTCGCCCCGGAAAGCCCGCCCCAGTGCGGCGCGTCGGTCGTAAGCTGTAGGAAATAGTCGTGCCCGCCCTTGGATTCGTCCATCAGGATCTGGTGGAGCGTCGGCTGGGTCTGGAGATAAAAATTCTTGGGCGAGCCGCCGCCGACTTCGACCACGCCGTTCTTGTCGGCCGAGCGAACTATGGCGGCCGTCTCGATCACGTCCAGGATCGGATTCAGATGCACAGGCTTGTCGAAAAGGTGCGGAATCACCAGGTTCATTCCGATCGACGAATCGCCCGGCGACGACGTGTAGATCGGAACATCAAACTTTTGCGCAACCGCAATCAACGATTTTTCCGGACGTGGTGCGTGTTTCCAGACCAGCTCACCGATGTGGTGGTGCAGCCGGGCAGTCGAGAACGGCTTGTCCATGTCCAACGATTGAACCGCTTCAAGAATCACCTTGTCGGTGGCCATCAAGGTGTCGTTCTCGCCGATGAAAATGTCGTAAATCCGGGCGACGCCCTTCTCGGCCATCTCGTTGTCGTCAACCTCGGCGAATCCCTGCACCATGGGGAATTCGAACGGCCGATGAAGGTCGTGATACAGGTTGGCGCCGGTGGAGATGATGAAGTCGATGAAGCCGCGTTCGATCAGCGAAATAATAACGCCGCTCATGCCGATGGGGGTCATGGCCCCCGCCAGCGTCAAGGCGATCGTCGCGTTGTCGTCGATCATCCGGGCGAAGAGCTGGGCCCCTTCGCCCAGCCGGCGTCCGTTAAATCCGCTCTTGGCGAATACGTTGTCGATCAGATCGGCGACGGCCTCGTTTCCCGCCAGTTGCAGGGGCTCAATCGACTGGCCATCGAGCAAGTCGCCGCCGTCGCTTCCTCTGCCGGAGTGTTTTGGTTTTCCACAAGGATGCTGCATGGTGAATAGCGAAAACTGAATAGCGAATATCGAACGAATTCAGAACATGGCCGAATTCCGGCCGTTCTTACGACGGTGCGGTTCCCAACGAATGCCGCTTTGCCGGGGCGCCGCGCGAATTACGGAATGAATACCGCCGCCGCGACACACGTCGTCCACAGCCCGTGCTTGTCGCCCTCGACGGTCTGGACCACGGCCTTGGTCTTAACCACCAGGTTCTGAGCCCGATAGATATTCTTGCGTTCGTTGTAGGCCGTGTCCGGGTCGAGGTCGATTCCTTGCGTGGTGGCCAGCATGCTTGCGGCCATGTCTTCGACATAATCACTCAAAGCCTTCTGAGTCATGCCGAAACCATGATGCTCGGAAATATAGCCGTGCAGAGATTTCTCGGCCGGCAGCGCCAGCCCGATGCCCGCCCCGGCCAGCCGGTTCGGTTCATTCGTGCGACATTCCGCCAGCACACAGAAGACGATTTCGCCTTCTTTCAGTCTGGCCAGGCCCTTGGCCCGCGGGACAATCCGGCAGTGAGGGGGGTAAATGCTGCTGACCCGCACAAGGTTGAAGCCCGCGATGCCCGCGTCTCGCAAGGCCTCTTCAAACGACTGAAGATTGTTCTTGTGCTTGCCATGCCCCTTGGTAAAGAACATTTCCTTCGGTACAAACGGTTCACGCAATCCTTAGGCCTCCCGCGCCACGACGCCAGTCTTGTCCCAAGCCAACGGCGATAGCCTAAGTCATGCCACGCCGGCCTGCAACCGGGCGAATCACCGATGCCGGAAAGGCAGGTGATTCCGGCCGCCGATTGGCAGTGTCGATGCGTTGGTTGACCGAAAGAGAAATCTCGAGCGAAATGCGGAACCCAAGTCCGTAAGTAGGGAGGCTAATTAGCCGTCTCAGGAATTTGGATTGCCCGGCCGTCAGGCGCCTTGGGGTTCGCCGACGGTGAACACGCGGTTTTTGCCCGCGCGCTTGGCGGCGAGGAGCGCCTTGTCGGCCTGGGACAACAGGGCCTCCGGCGTCGTGCCGTCCCAGGGGAACGCGGCCAACCCGCCGCTGATCGTTATCGTTGTTGGAGTGTTCGCTTCGGCCTCATTGCTCTGGTCCGGCCCCATTGAATCAAACCGGTGGGACTTCAACGCCCCGCGAAATCGATCTAGCACCACCAAGGCTTCGTCCACGTGTTTCGAGCCGGCCTCGCGCGGGCCTGCCGCATCCCAGAAAACGACGCAAAACTCATCCCCGCCATAGCGGACGACGACGTCCTGCTCGCGGCAGGACTTGCGAAACAACTGGCCGACGGTGCGAATGATCTCATCGCCCGCATCGTGGCCGAAGCGGTCGTTGTACGCCTTGAAGTCGTCCACGTCGAAGAGCAGAAGGGTCACCTGGAATCGCTCGGCCACCGCTTGTCGCAAAATGCCTTCGAGTCGATCTCGAAGATAACGGCGGTTGGGCAGGCCGCTGCATTCATCGGTCATCGCCGCCCGCCGCCATTCGCGCTGCCGCGACG
Source organism: Phycisphaerae bacterium (assembly GCA_041748515.1). Taxonomy (GTDB): domain Bacteria; phylum Planctomycetota; class Phycisphaerae; order UBA1845; family UBA1845; genus JBGTDB01. The sequence goes on along the minus strand of JBGTDB010000105.1, from coordinate 444 downwards.
ATAGCATGAGCAATTCGCCGAAGATCGTCGCGTAATGATTGAGTTTTTGAGCGTCCGCGAAGGTATAGGCCCCTTGCAGCCCCTCGCCGATAAGCAATTGACCGAAGACCTTGTCGCCGCCGCGAAGCGCCGCTGTCAGGACCGGCTTTCGGACCGCGTCACCGCTTTCGCCCGTTGCTCCGGACGCCACCACCGCCGCACCGCGGGCACCCAAAGCCATACGAATCAGCTCCGCGAGTTGATCGAGCAGTTTCTTCGGGGGGCCGTTGACGCTTGAAACCGCACGGCCCAGACCGGCCAACTCTTCCATTGAGGCGGTTGGGGATGAAGGAACGGGAATCAACCCGACCCGGTCGGCCACTCGATAGCCGACGGCTGCATAAAGTTCGTCGCGGTCGAGCGGCTCCAGTAAATAGTCGTCCGCGCCGAACGCGACGGCCGCCC
>JBGTDB010000104.1:0-5061 GCA_041748515.1 Phycisphaerae bacterium | reverse complement strand
CCGGCCGTCTTACGAAAGGTGCGTAACGAACGAGGAATAGCGACTTGGCCGGAATAGTCTGCCAAGCAACTTCGTGACTTGGGCCGAAATTCCTGTTGCAACTTAACGTTTCGCTTCTCTAGATTCTCGTATTCTCTTAATCAAATCAATCATATTTCCTATATTGCCAGGCCTGTCAAATTGGGATGGCAGGAACTGCGCAGGGATATACGAGATCATGGGGGCGGGTTTATGCGGTCTTGCAAGATGTTGTGGAGAGGTTGTGAGTTTTGGTTCTTATCAAGTGTTTTTCTTCAAGCAGAAAAAACTGGCCGGACGATACTAGTACTGTCAGCAATTCGGATTCAACAGGGTCGAAGGATCGACCCTCGCAACGTTGGCACACCCGGTTCCTTCGCACGCCGTTCAGGGTCGAATGCGTGTGGGTCGAAGGTGAGGCATCGCCGAACAAAGCTGCGGCGCAAGGAAAAAGCGCGCCCGGAGCGGCGATCGCGTAAGTCGCATTCGGCGTTTCACTGAATCGGGTCATGACGGCGCAGTTTGCCGGTCTGGAAACACTTGACAATGATTGAGATTGCCGGATTCATTGGATATTCGACCCCTGGATTCGTCGCGTCCGAAGTGCATCGTCCGCATCGCCCGGCGCAGCCGTCTATCGCCGATTCACCGGGACCCAGGCGAGTCCAGGAATCCGCAGCACGAGGCAGCGACGACGCCGACTCGAGCTTCCATGCCGCGAAGATCAACGCCATCCAGCAGGAGATCCGCACTGGAACCTACGAGACTTCCGAACGAATCTCCACGACGGTGAGCATTCTTCTCGACATTGTCGCTTAATCTGATCGAGGCCCAAAATTCGAATTACGGCCAGAGCCGTCGCGGCCCCTGCGTAGTGTCGAATTGCGTCGAGTGATTAATTACCCTGCGGCGATTCGCCGAAATTGCGGCGTAGGAATACGACATAATCGATCCCAGAAACCGTGCCGTCCTGATCCAGGTCAAACGACTGGCAATCCAGCCCAATCGGCTCTTCTCCTGAATAGCAATTCAAGAACTCCGCCAAATCCTCAAGATCCGAGCAATCAGCGGGGCAGGTCGGCGCGTTTTCGCCCGGCGAGGCGCAGCAGCCGTCGCCGCAAATATCTTTCGGCCCGCAGCTACAATCATCGATTCCAAGGCAGATTCCGTCTTCGCACCGGTCGAAGTTGGTGCATGAGCTTCCGTCATCGCAGGCCGTCGCGTCGGGCAATGGCGGAAAATCGCACTGCCCGTCTGGTCCGCAGGACCAATCGTCCGTGCAAGGATTGTCATCGAAACAAATGCCGCTGATTGGACAGCAGCGATCGGCGATCGTGATGTTGCATTCTCCCGCAAGGCATTGGCCTTCCGTACAAAGATCGACGTCATCGGCACAAGGCGTCCCGTCCGGGCACATCTCGTTAGAAGGGCATTCGGCGGAAATGCCATCACAAACCGCATCCTCGTAGCATTCGTCGGATGAAACGAGGCAAACAGTTGCTGCGGGTTTGACCCGATCCACACAGGCCCCGAGCCCGTTGCAGGTGTCCTGCGCGTCGCACTCAGTGGCGTTAGAGATTCCGCAATGAGTCCCCTCCAGGGCCGGAAGGTTCAGGCAGTGGCCGTCTTGTCCGCAGACATCGGTTGTGCAGGCGTTGCCGTCATCGCAGTCGGCGGCAGACCCGCACATTGTGACGATGCGTAGCCGAGTAAAAGTACTTGAAAGCATCTGACCGTACTTGGTGGCCATGAAGCTCTGATTCGGATCCTCATTGAAGCCGATCTCGTAGGTACCCGCTGCGTCAGGCGGAATGTAGAGTACCAGTCCGCCACCATATTTTGGAACGCTTCCATCATCCTCCGAAAGGCACCCAGGATCGGCGCTGGCAAAATAAATGTAATTGAAACTTGCGAGTCCAACGCCCTTGACCACTCCGATGCCGCAACCCTCAGATTCACTTAGGACCCAGTCGGGCCGTGTGTGATTGATGAAACCGGCTGTGCAATTCGAGCTGGAGCAGATGGAGCCGAATTCGTAGGCCCCTGCGCAAAACGCTGAATTGGGACATGCCAGGACGGCCGGCGACAGGTTCGCGCCGATTCCATTGGAGTAGGTCGCGGAATCCAGCCGTGCCTGCCACGATCTGAGTACGTGAGGGCTCCAGTCCGAAAGAAAAATCTCGACGAGGACCGTTTGGTCGCCCCCGAAAAGGCGGATCTCGTTGGTTCCGACTATGGAGTGAGTACCGGACGCGGAAATGGGTCGGAGCGAAAAATGCCCTGCGAGAGCAACGGTCGGCAGCCCAAGCACACCGGCGGCAACGAGCGCCAAGGCGCGGAACGCGCGCGTAACAGAAACCCATTTTCTGGGCATTCCCATGCTTCAATCCCTCTTCGCAATCGATCCCGACGAAATAGCGGCAACAGGCCGTACCGCCTTTCACGAGACTTCAGCGCTGCATTCGACCGCCGTCATTCCGCATCGTGCCAGTGCGGATCGAAATCCGCAAGAACGGGCATCGCTGGTGATGGCACTATCCCAGTAATCATAGGGCTGGAAGTAAGCCATCGGCCACTCGCTTTTCCAAAGGTTATCGGGCGGTACGTCCAACCCGCACGTGCCTGCGCGCCACGGCTTTTTCCAGCATAGAAAAAGACGGCCGGTAGGCTATATCGCATCGTGGGTGGCAAAAAGTAAGGGGACAAACATCGGCCGAATCGGCTCATCGGCGGTCGGAGGACTGTTCGGCTCCAGGAAGAAGTGTGCCAAGGCTGTCGAGACTAGCCGTCGTTACGAGCATCGAATAGATTTGATGAGCGTCGGTTCAGCGAAGCAAGTTAAGAACTTCATAACAAAGTTTGGAGGCACCAACCATGCAAAGAGTCGGAATGATTGGATTTATGGCGATACTGGCGGGCGGATCCATTCTGTTCGCAATGCAGGAAACGCCGGAGGCGACGCCGATCGAAAAAGAACACAAGTGGCTACAGCAGTTTGTCGGCGAGTGGGACACCGAGAGCGAAATCGCAGTGGGCCCTGATCAGCCTCCCCTGAAACTCAAGGGCATACAAAGCGCGCGGAGCATCGGCGGGCTGTGGATCGTCTCGGAGATAAAAGGCGATACCCCGATCGGCACGCCGATGTACGCGGTTTTGACGCTCGGGTTCGACCCGCAGAAAAAGAAATTCGTCGGGACGTGGATCGACTCGGCGACCGCCTATCTCTGGATCTACGAAGGATCGCTCGACACCGCCGGGAAGATTCTGACGTTGGATACTCAGGGACCCAATCCGATGAGCGCGGGCAAGACGGCCAAGTTTAGAGAAGTGATCGAGTTCAAAAGCAAGGATCATAAGGTCTTTACCTCATCAATGCAGAGCGAGGACGGTCAGTGGCAAACTTTCGTGACTGCGAACTTCCGCCGAAAGTAAATCGCATTCAAAGGCCGCATAATACTGTTGCAATTGCGAGAACCGTTGTTCAAGGCACCCAGATTTGCGGCTGGCAAGTGGGACAAAGCCACGTCGATCGACCGGCTGCCTGAATTCGTTCGATCGGCCGGCGGCAGGTTCGGCACGGCTGTCCTTCACGATTGTAGACCCGATGCTGATTTTGAAATGAGCCCGGCTCACCATCGGCCGAGCGGTAGTCCATCAAGGTCGAGCCGTTGAATCGAATGGCTCTGCGGAGCGTCGTCTTTATAACCCGCAGCAGCCGACCGGCCTGCTCCTGGGACAACACATCGGCTTTCGTCAATGGATGAACTCCGGCCGCGTGCAGGGCCTCGTCGCAGTAGATGTTGCCCAGCCCGGCGATGGCGGTCTGATCGAGCAACAGGGCTTTGATCTGCCGCTTTCGCCGTATCACGCGCCGAAAACCTCCGGCCGTAAGCTCAAGCGGTTCGGGCCCGAGCGGAGACAAGATGCGATCTGGTAATTGCTTTCCCCCCGCAGCTTCGCCACTTCGTGGCTCCCTCATTTGCCTCTCGTGCTTTGTGCCTGACATTCTCCGCTCCCTTGCGGTCGCGGTTCTGACTTTCTTCGCAGCTTCTACGCTTCGTGGCTCCGTCGCTTGATTGATCCATATTCCTCCGAACCGACGTGGGTCGCGGAAGCGAAGCTCGCGTTTCTCGCCCGCAACGGCGACCCGCAAGTGCGTGTGCTTTTCAATCGGCTCGGCTGTATCGCAGACCGTCAGTCTTCCGGTCATGCCCAGGGCGAAGACCAGCTCGGCCATCGGCCCTCCGGTCCGCCCATTGGATAGCTCAAGAATGACGCGCTTGGCCCGGCGGTAGGCGAGCTTAACCCGCAATCCGGGCAGGGTTTTCTGAATCGGCCGCATATCGCCGTAGACCATGTCCGATCGCACATGAACCACGCGGCCGAGATACCGATCGGCCAGCACGGCGTGCAACTGTCGAGCGATGGTCTCGGCTTCGGGCAATTCAGGCATTGAGAGAATCCAGAATTAAGAATCTAAAATGACGAACAACCGCCACGCAATAAGACTTCAGACTGCTCCCAAAGTACCGGGAAATGCGTCAAATCCGAAATCGGCGCTCATCAGGCGAAGACCCGCTTGATCCCCCAGCCTGAAAACATACCATGACGGTTTGTCTTCGATTCTGTTCTTCTTTCGAGGTGTGGCATGGCTAATTTCAAGAACCTAACCCGACCAACGACTGGCGAGCCGATCCGCATGGTCAACCACAGGCTGACCGTCCCTGACCATCCCATTGTCCCCTTTGTCGAGGGTGACGGCACGGGTCCGGATATCTGGCGGGCGGCCGTGCGGGTGTTCGACGCCGCGGTCGAGAAAGCCTACGGCGGCAAGCGAAAAATCGCCTGGTTCGAGGTCTTCGCCGGGCAGAAATCCTTCGACCGCTATGCCACATGGCTGCCGGACGACACGGTCGCGGCCTTTCGCGAATACCTGGTGGGCATTAAAGGGCCGCTGACCACGCCGGTGGGGGGCGGCATCCGCTCGCTGAACGTCGCTCTGCGCCAGATGCTCGATCTGTACACGTGTCTGCGGCCGGTGCG
>JBGTDB010000103.1:0-5369 GCA_041748515.1 Phycisphaerae bacterium | reverse complement strand
AAGCGTCAATGTCAAACGTATCCCCGTCCACCACCCGGGCCACGCGGAATTTCCGGTCGTGATAGCGAGCGACATCCTCAAACGGCTGAGCGGCGAACGCGTCGGCGGAACGATTCGAAACCGGGCGCGAACGGCCACGCTCGTAAGCGGCCACCAAGGCGATGACCAACACGCAGGCAGCGACCGGCCACGACCTGCGCCGGCATCCGGGAAGAATGATTGTCGGAGGAAGTCTACGTCTTCTCAGCACGCTCCACTCTCGTTTGCCCTTTTCAGTCGGCCAGGCGGCAACCGCCCCGCTTCTGTAAATGTCGAACTCTTTGCGTTCAGATTGGCGGGGCCATTTCAAAGCGGGGCGATCAACCGCTTGTTCAATATCCAGGTCACGAATTCGCCCAAACGCCGAAAACGCTATCCATTCTTTTGCGGCGCGTCGAGTGCAAAGGCCTCATGCAGATATCGAAGGGCCTTCTGGCCGTCCTCTCGGCGGACTATGCAACTGATAACGATTTCGCTGGTGGAAATATTCTTGATGTTGATTTCGGCTTTTGCCAGGGCCTCAAACATGGTCGCGGCGATGCCCGTGTGCGAACGCATGCCCACGCCCACCGCGCTGATCTTGGAAACGCCATTGTCCACCTCGACTCCGGCGAAACCCACCTCAGCCGCCAGTCGCTCACAAACAACCCTGGCCTCTTTCGCCTCTCCGGCATTCGTCGAAAAGCCAAGATTGGCCAGTCGCCCGCCGTCGTAGACGTTCTGAACGATGTCATCCACCAGAATGTTGTTGCGAGCCACCTCCGCGAAAATACGCCCGGCCACGCCCGGCTGGTTGGGCACGCCGTTCAGCTCAACAAAAGCGAGTTCTTCCTTCAGGGTCACGCCGTTGACGGAAATCGCCTCCATGCCCGGTGTCTCGGCCATGATCATGGTCCCCTTTGCGTCAGTCAGTGAACTGCGCACGTGAATCGGAACGTTAAACTTCTTGGCAAATTCTATCGCCCGCGAATGCATGACTCCCGCCCCGGTCGCGGCCATCTCCAGCATGACGTCATAGCTGATGGATTCTATCTTCCTCGCTCGTGGGACGATTCTCGGGTCGGACGTATAGACGCCGTCCACGTCGGTATAGATCTCGCAAACCGAAGCCCCGAGCACCGCCGCGAGGGCTGCGGCCGTGGTGTCCGACGCCCCCCTGCCCAGCGTGGTAATTTCCCCGGTAGCGTCTATCCCCTGAAAGCCAGCCACGATGACGATCTTCCCGGCAGCAAGCTCCCGGTCAATCCGCTCGCGGCTGATCCGCTGAATCCGGGCCCGGCTGTGAGCGCTGTCGGTTAACAGCCCTAGCTGCACCGCCGTCAGGCTGATAGCCTCGTGTCCAGCAGCATCGATGGCCATCGCCACTAGGGCAATCGACACCTGTTCGCCCGTGGTCAGCAAGACGTCCATTTCGCGTTTGGGCGGATCGGGCGTGATGCTCCTGGCCAGATTCAGCAGCTCGTCCGTGGTATGCCCCATTGCCGATACCACCAGCACCACTTTACGCCCATCGAGCTTGGCTCGAATGGCCCGCCTCGCCGCCCGATGAATGCGGTCTGAAGTGGCCAGGCTGGTGCCGCCGAATTTCTGGACGATCAGGGACACGGCCGAATGATACTCCGTGTGCCTATAGCCGGCGAACCAGCCGTCTTGGTACAATTGCCGCACTTCGAGTCCGGCTGGAGAGTGACAGGCCTCACTTGCCTTGTTGTGATACGTGGTTTTATAGGCCCTTGTCGGGGGTTTGGTCGATGAGATAATTGACTTGGCCGATGAGTGAATTGGGCGAATCGCAAGCAACGTTTGATAGGAGCACCGGGTATGCCTCGAATTAACGTCATGGGCCTGGCAACAGTCGCTTGCATTCTGGGACTTTCAGGTTCCGCCTTCGCCCAGACTTCCGGTTTTGGAATGCACATTATTCGCACCCGCCCGGCCCAAAGCGTTGTGTCCACGGGGGCCCGAGCCCCAGGGACCATGGTCAACTCCGCCGTGGCGAGGACTCTGGCGAATGCGGCGGCCGCGCGCCCGTTCATCGAAATCACCGAAGTCCATGAGCCCGGCTCAGAGCCGCGCCACGAGTTTCTCATCGAGACCATCGAGATCGTCTTTGAACAAGTCGACACCGCCCTGCTGTTCTTCGAGAATTTGCTCCGAGCCCGGGCCGGCCTGCCGCCACGGGTTCCCGAAGTCCCCGGCGGAAATAACGACGACGAAGATCCGCGTAACCCACGTGGCGGCCGGTAAGCGGTTCGAATCAGGACTTGCTTCCCATTCCATGCAGCCGCGCAAGGATGCGGCGTCAAACGCCGGCTTCTTGACGGGCCTCTATTTTTTCTGACCGCTCAATCCACGGATTTCGAGCAAATTCCTTTCCGCCGAAACTTGCTCGTCCCGCCGGCCGCCCTTAGAATCATTGGTCGCACTCGCAACGGTTATGATCTGGCGGGCCGAGAGATTTTTTCCCGCGAATTTAGCGACGATTAAGCGCATGCAGAATAGCCCGGTTTACGATTATTTTCACAACATCTGGCAGTCCGTTCGGACCATTCTGATCGGGATGCGGATCTCGCTGAAGTACTGCTTCGCCAAGACGGTGACGCTACAGTATCCCGACGTCGCCCCGGCCTTGCAGCCTCGATACCGTGGGTATCATTTCTTCGAAATCGAGAAGTGCATCGCCTGCGATTTATGCGCAAAGGCCTGCCCGGTGGATTGCATCTACATCGAGAAAACCGGACCAAGGAAGATCGACAAGGAAACGGGCATCGCGGCGGGCGGGCTGATGACCCGTTACGCGATAGACTACGCCAAGTGCATGTTTTGCGCGCTATGCGTCGATCCCTGCCCGACCGATTGCATCCACATGGGTAACCTGCACGATCTCTCCGCCTACACCCGCGAAGATATGATCGTCGAGTTCACCGAGTTGGCCAAGCAAGGCCTGCAAACACCGCAACCGTTGTGGATGCAGAAAGAAGTCTTACCCGAGTGGGCGAGTAAGCGGAAACAGGATTGGATCGACTACAAACATTCAAAAGACAAACTTAGCGAAAACGCGGCGATGCGGCGGGAAGAAATGGCCAAGGCGGTCGCGAGCTAAATCTGCTAATCTGGTGACTTGGAGATTGGTAGCGAGTCGCGGGCGCCAGCCCGCGTGGATTCCGAATAGCGATGAACCTGACCAAACTTTTGGCACAAGCCACCCCGGCGGTGGACTACGGGGCGCATGCAGGCAGCAACGTCGAGTTGGTGCTGGGTGTCCTGTTATTCTCAGTGGCCGGATTCGCAATGGTGTTCGCCGGACTCCTGATTGGAAAGATTGTTCGGCCTGCCCAGCCGCATCCGGAAAAGGGCACGCCCTATGAATGCGGCGAGCCGGCCATCGGCACAAGCTGGGTGCAGTTCGACCTTCGGTTTTACACCGTGGCCCTGGTCTTCATCGTTTTTGACGTGGAAGTTGCGCTTCTATGGCCCTGGGCTGTCGTATACAAGGACATGGGCGCCCCGGCTTTCTGGGCCTTCATCGTCTTTTTCGCCCTCATCGCGATTCCCTTCCTCTATGAATGGAAGGCCGGCTACCTGAACTGGGTCCGGGCAAGTACGGGGCAAAGGCGGCGACCGGAGACATTGCCTTCCAGTCCGCGCGACGCGATCGCCTGATTAAGTGAACCGGATAATGTGCTCAACTAGGTAAGAAACGCTCGATTTACGCACATAAAAAATGCTCCCAGGACATTGAGTGTAAAATGAGTTGGATTGAAAACAGTTTTGAAGAAGGCGTGATCGTCACGTCGGTCGCCTGGGCAATCAACTGGGACCGCAGCAACAGCATCTGGCCGATCACCTTCGGGCCTACGATCGGAAGATGGGCGTGAAAACGACAAGATACTTTGATTTTCGGCGGCAGTTTTCCGACCGGGCGCAAATCGAAGATCGCTGGATCGAACGCGTAGTCCGGTTCCCGAAACACACTGAAATTCAGACTGACGGTCGAATCCGCACGTGGGCAAAAATCTAGGAATCCGTTGGCCGATATCTGCGGGTGATCCTCCTCGATGACGGTGAAACAGTTCACAATGCTTTCTGCGACCGCGACTTTTGCGGAGAATCGACATGAGAGTAAAATACTTCATTGACACCGATACTCTTTACATCAAACTCAACGATCGCTCGCCCGTCGAGACAACGGAGATCAACGAGAACATCCTGATTGACGTCGATGAGCACGGGAAGGCGGTTGGCATAACGATTGAACATGCGATGGAGCGGTCGGGAAAGCTCGATTTCTCCTACGAAACCAGCGCCGCGTAGGAATCCGTTCCAACGGCAAAGAAGAGTGCTGCAATGAGTTGGATCGAAAACCGTTTTGAAGAAGGCGTGATTGTCACGTCGGTCGACTGGGCAATCAACTGGGGCCGCAGCAACAGCATCTGGCCGATGACGTTCGGGCTGGCCTGCTGTGCGATCGAGATGATGGCCGTGGGGGCTTCGCGCTTCGACATCGACCGCTTTGGGGCGGGGGCCTTCCGGGCCACCCCGCGCCAGTGCGACCTGATGATCGTCGCCGGCACCGTCACCTACAAAATGGCCAGCCGGCTCAAGCGGCTTTATAATCAAATGCCTGAGCCCAAGTACGTCATGGCCATGGGCGCCTGTACCGTCGGCGGCGGTCCGTATTTCAAGCACGGCTACCATGTGGTCAAGGGCGTCGATCTGGTCGTGCCTGTGGACATTTACATCCCCGGCTGCCCCCCGCGGCCGGAATCACTGCTCGAGGGGCTGATGCGCCTACAGGACAAGATTCGCCACCAAACCCGCAAGAAGAACATCATTACCAAAGCCAAGGAATCGGCCGCGATGAACTGACGGCAGCACTGCCCCGGCATTCATGCCGGGCGGGGCTTTGCTGCGCCCGGCAACTCCCGGCATAAATGCCGCGGCTCGGGAATTTAATCCGGGCGTTGCCCGGTGACCGAATGCGTGGCTTCAGCCAGTTTTGTAGTGCCGCGTAATTTCGGGAATAAGATAGTCGCCAAACGCCCTATCCGCGTCATAATCGGGCTCCCAACCCCAGTCGCGGCGGGCGGGAGTGTCGTCCACGTCGCCCGGCCAGGAGTCCACGATTCGGGCCCGGGCGGTCTCAGGCTGGAAAGTGATGTCGGCGTCGGGGAACGCCGCTATAACGCGCTGCCGAAGATCTTTCGCCGAGAGGCTGAACGAAGTCACGTTGTAGGCCTGCTGAGTGAGCTTTTCTAACGGGGCGGCCGCGAGTAGCTGAAGCGACTTGATCGCGTCTGGCATCACCATGAACGGCAGCCTCGCCTCGG
>JBGTDB010000102.1:0-2890 GCA_041748515.1 Phycisphaerae bacterium | reverse complement strand
TGCTCGATCGGCGAACGTCGCGCGTGGCCGTGTTCGGATTCAGCGAATTGACCCCGCTGATCAATGTCGTGGGGGCGCACGCCAACGCGCTGGGGATTTACAGCATGGGCCCGGTTTTCCTTGGCTACGGACTCAAGCGGTTCGTATCGCGGGCGAGTCCCGAGGCGTTGGCCCGCGCGGAGTTGAGTGGGGGGGCCGGGCGACGGGCTTCGTTGCAGGACGTGAGCCCCGGCGAGTGGATGCGCGGGGAATTGCCCGGACGGTTTCGCGAGTTTTTCCGGAATTGCGCTGCCACGATCGAAGGCCGATCCGAGCCGACAACGATTCACGCCAGGCTCGTTCGCGGCCGCGTTGACGATGCCCGCTCCGCAACCTTTGTCGGCGGAAACCTCACGGTCCTTTCGGTGATGGTCGGCTCGCGCTACGCCGACGCCGTTGAGCCGAATGGCCGATGGCTTCTGCTCGAGGACTATAACGACAAGCCCGAGCGGTTCGACCGCTATTTGTCGCACCTGACGCTCGCCGGGTTCTGGGAGCGCTGCGCTGGCGTCCTGCTCGGCGATTTCCACCAGGAACATCGCGATCTGACGAATGCCGTGGTGGAGATGTTGAACTATCACCTTCCCGAAGGCCGCGAAGTGCCGGTCGCTGTCACCAATCAAGTCGGACACACCTGGCCGATGACGCCGATGCCGCTCCACGTTCCGGCGGCGGTCGAGCGCACGGGCGATTGTGACGTTTCGTTTACCTGGAGAGCCGAACAACTGGGCACGATCGTGCCGGGCGAATAGTTGTCGCGAAACCTTCACCGTCCGCTAATCCCGCGCCGCCGGTTTGCTGCAAAGAGACTTGTAACAAGGCGACGGTTTGCCAGTTCTTCCATGCCGATAAACCGGCATGAATCCGAAATGGGGACAAGCCGACGGTTCGGGTCTGCGCACGCGACCATTTGTTCTGGCCGCGTTTCTGGCATTGGCCATTACGACGGCCGGCTCGTTGCAATGCACCACGGCCCCGACGCCGCCCGGCGACGACAACGATTGCGTCGGGCCGACGTGTGGCAGCAACGTGGACCCGCCCGACGGCGATGATCCGGATGACGGCGATCCAAACACGCCGACGCCGCTGGATGACTGTGCCGGCGCGGTCTCGATCAGCGGTGAGAACGAGTTTGCCTTCAGCAATGCGAGCGCCACTCAGGACGGCCCGGCCCACGCCGCCTGCGCTAACGAGAACTTCGATCAGATCGACAAGGACATCTGGATGTGCTGGACGTCGCCCTGCACGTCGCTGGTGGTCGTCGATACCTGCGGCCGTACCCAGGTGGATACGAGGATCGCGGTCTATGACGGCTGCGAGTGCCCGGTATCGACCACGAGGCTGCTCGATTGCTCCGACGACAATTGCAGCGTGCAGTCGCGGGCCACGTTCGAAGCGGTCTCGGGCCGAAGTTACCTGATTCGGCTGGGCAGCTTCCCCAACACGCCGGGCGGAGCCGGCGACGTGTCAATCCAGTGCGGGTTCAGCCAGTGCCCCTCAGCCGGAGATTGCAATACCGCGCACGGCGGGCAGGGATGCTCCGATGCTCTGTGCTGCAATTCGGTCTGCGAGATTGACGTTGTGTGCTGTACGATCGAGTGGGACGACGTTTGTGCCCAGGAAGCCGATGCGCTTTGTAATGGCGGGTTTGATAGTTGTGCCGCGAGTTCTGGAAGTTGCACGACCGGAAGAACCACGCCCGGCTGCAACGATGTTGAATGTTGCGACGCCGTGTGCCTGGTCGATCCCTATTGCTGCCTGAACGAATGGGATTCCGAGTGTGTCACGATAGAAGGCCGGACGTGCTTCAGCGCTTGCCAATCCTCGGCGGGACAATGCGACACATCGCACGACGGACCCGGCTGCGACGACGCGGCCTGTTGTGCCGAAGTCTGCCCGCGAGACCCGTCCTGCTGTACGACTTCCTGGACGGACGCCTGCGCTCAACTTGCTGATGAGTTCTGCCCGTGACGGGCCATCAAACGATTAAGCCTTCGAGAGGGCCGCATCCAGATCCGCTTTGAGATCCTCGACGTCTTCGATTCCAACGGAGAGTCGCACCAACCCGTCGGTCACGCCGCGGGCTTCGCGGATTTCCCGGGGGATTGAGGCATGGGTCATTATCGCCGGATGATTGCATAGCGACTCGACGCCGCCAAGCGATTCCGCCAGTGAGAAGACCTGGAGGTTTTCGCAGAAACGAAGCGCCGATTCGCGCGAGGCGTCGGCGTTTCCTTTGAAAACGATCGTGACAATACCGCCGCCGCCGCACATCTGCTTTTTCGCCAGGGCGTGGTCCGGATGATCTTCCAGAAACGGATAGACGACCCTGGAGAGTTTGGCGTGGCCGTGCAGGTGTTTGGCCAATGCCAGCGCGTTGGCACAATGCCGCTCCATGCGAATGGCCAGTGTCTTTAGGCCGCGCTGCTGCAAGTAGCAATCCCACGGACCGGGCACCCCGCCCAGCGCGTTTTGCAAAAAGGCGATCCGCTCCATCGCCGCCGCGTCCTTTACGATGACCGCGCCGCCAATCACGTCGGAATGTCCGCCGATGTACTTGGTCGTGCTGTGAATGACGTAGTCCGCGCCCATTTCGATCGGAAGCTGAAGCGCCGGCGTCGCGAACGTGTTGTCCACCGCCAGCTTGGCCCCATGCTGATGGGCGAGGCGGGCGAGGGCGGCGATGTCCAGACAGCGAAGCAGCGGATTGGTCGGCGATTCGATCCAGACAATTCTCGTCTTGTTGTCGATCAGCTTGGTGAACCCGTCGGGCGACGGATCCTCGGTGAAGACGGGCACGATGCCATAGCCTTCGAAAACGCGCTTGAGCAGACGGAAAGTTCCGCCGTAC
>JBGTDB010000101.1:0-20514 GCA_041748515.1 Phycisphaerae bacterium | reverse complement strand
CGCCGGCCCCGACGGCCGCGAACTGGAAATGGTGGGCCTGGATTGCTCAATCATCATGAACCCGCAGGTCTGGGTGGCGTGTGGACATGCGGGCGGGTTCAGCGATCCGATGGTGGACTGCAAGGAGTGCAAGGCGCGGTTCAGGGCCGACAAAGTGTTCCTATTAGCATTTTTCGACCCCTCGCGCAAAGAATCAGAACTTAATCGGCTGAGTGAATTGCGTACGACAGCTCCGGCTACTGCAAGAGTCTTGGCTGAGTCTCTAAAGTACCCCGCTCCAGACCTCGTGTTTTCGATTGAGGCCGAAACATGGGAAGAGGCCTTTCTCCGACCGTCAGAAGAGTTCGTCAAAGATATACGAAAACTGGTTAAACCAGGTTGGCAACGAACTGCTATACCTTTGACGGCACCTGTTGCAAAGAATTTCCCTCGTATCAAGTGCCCTTCTTGCATCAAAGGCGAACTGACTGAACCGCGCCATTTCAATCTGATGTTCCAAACTCACGTCGGCGCGCTTCAGGACGCATCATCAGTCGCTTATCTTCGCCCGGAAACCGCGCAAGGTATATTCGCCAACTTCAAGAACGTCATGGACTCGACGCGAGTCAAGATTCCCTTTGGCATTGCCCAGATGGGCAAGGCCTTTCGCAACGAGATCAACCCGCGGAACTACACCTTTCGCTCGCGGGAGTTTGAGCAAATGGAGATCGAGTTCTTCTGCCACCCTGGCGAGTCGCGGATGTGGTACGAATTCTGGCGGGACGTGCGCAAGGGCTGGTACGAGTCGCTGAACATCAAGAGCGACAAGCTCCGCCCCCGCGAGCAGGGCCAGGAGGAGCTGGCCCACTATAGCTGCGGCACGACCGACATCGAGTATTTGTTTCCATTTTCCGACGAGCCGCAGGAGCTGGAGGGCGTGGCCCATCGCGGTGACTTCGACCTGAAGGCCCACGGCAAGCATTCCAAAAAAGACGAAAACGCCTTCGCGGTGGTCGATGACGAGACCAAGGAACGATACGTTCCGCACGTGATCGAGCCCTCGGCCGGGGTCGATCGTTTCGCCCTGGCGACCATTTGCGAGGCCTATTCCTACGACGAGTCGCGGGCCAGCCCGGAGTTTATGAAGTTTCACCCTCGCCTGGCCCCGATCAAGGCGGCGGTGTTCCCGCTGGTGGCCAAGGACGGCATGCCCGAAATCGCCGAGCCGATCTACCGCGAGATCAAAAAGCACTTCCCCTGTCAGTACGACGCCAAGCAGTCCATCGGCAAGCGCTACGCCCGCATGGACGAGGCGGGCACGCCCTTCTGTTTCACCATCGACGGGCAAAGCAAGGAAGACGGAACGGTGACGGTGCGCAATCGCGACGACGCCTCGCAGGTGCGGATAGACAAGTCGCGGTGCGTGGAATACCTGCGGGACAAGCTTGGTCTCTGAGCCCGGATGCACAATCCGCACGACAGACTCACTCATGAATGAGCATAAGCTGGGGCGGAACCAATTGTGGCCCCGAACGCGCGCTTCCCCTACCCGGACGGAGCGGGTCGGTTCTCAAGAACAAACCCCGGGGCGCCGCCGTCGGGGGCTTGGACTTTGATCGTGTCGCCCGCGTTGAAGCGGCTTTCGAGGATTGCCCTGGCCAGGGGATTTTCGATTTCCTGCTGGATCAGTCGCTTCAGCGGGCGGGCGCCGTAGGCCGGGTCGAACCCATCGCGGGCCAGCTTGTCCTTTGCGGAATCGCTCAGCTCCAATGTCATGCCGCGGGCGGCGAGCCGGTCGCGGAGGTAGCGCACTTGTATCTCAACGATTCGCCGCAGGTCGGATCGCGTGAGCTGGTGGAAGATCACGGTTTCATCGATTCGGTTGAGGAACTCCGGGCGGAAATGACGCTTGAGCTCCTCGCGGACCTTCATTTCGATCTCGATGTCGAGCGGGGCAGCGGAGTCGTCGTGATCGCTCCCTGACGGTCGCGGCTCGGATCCTTCGATGAGCTGTTGAATGTACTGGCTGCCGATGTTGCTGGTCATGGCGATGATGGTGTTGCGGAAATCGACGGTGCGGCCGTGGCCGTCGGTGAGGCGGCCGTCGTCGAGCACCTGGAGCAACACGTTGAACACGTCGGGATGAGCCTTTTCGATTTCATCAAACAGGACCACTGAATACGGTTTGCGATGGACGGCCTCGGTCAGGCGGCCGCCCTCCTCGAAACCGACGTAGCCGGGCGGGGCCCCGATCAACCGGGCCACGCTGTGCTGCTCCATGAACTCGCTCATGTCGATGCGAATGAAGGCGGACTCGTCGTCGAACAGGAACGCGGCCAAGGCCTTGCATAGCTCGGTTTTGCCCACGCCGGTAGGGCCCAGGAACAAAAACGACCCGATCGGCCTGTTGGGGTCGCCCAATCCGGCGCGACTGCGGCGCACGGCGTCGGCCACGGCCCGGACGGCCTCGTCCTGGCCGACGACCCGATCGTGGAGGCGCTCTTCCATGCGGATGAGCTTTTCCTTTTCGCCTTCGAGCATCCGGGCGACGGGAATGCCGGTCCACTTGCTGACCACCTCGGCGATCTCTTCCGCGGTGACCTCTTCGCGCAGCAGACCCTGCCCGTCCTTGTGCAGGTCGGCCAAGGCCTTTTCGCGCTGGGCAAGCGCGTCTTCGAGCTCGCGCAATTCGCCGTAGCGGATTCGGGCGGCGTGCTCGAGATCGCCGCGGCGCTGGGCATCTTCGAGCTCAAGCTGCTTGGCATCGATCTCCTGCTTAGCAGCTTTGATGGCCTCGAGCATTTTCTTTTCGTTTTCCCACTTCGCGGTGAGCGTGCGGTTCTGCTCCTGCAAGCCGGCCAGGGTGCGCTCGAGTTCGGCGAGCTGCTTTCGGCTGGATTCGTCCTTTTCCTTCTTGAGTGCCTCGCGCTCGATTTCAAGTTGCATGACCCGGCGGCGAAGTTCGTCGAGCTCGCTGGGCAGGGAATCGTTCTCGATGCGAAGGCGCGAGGCGGCCTCGTCGATCAGGTCAATGGCCTTGTCGGGCAGTTTGCGGTCGGTGATGTAGCGGTGCGAGAGCATCGCCGCGGCGACAAGGGCCGCGTCCTGAATGCGGACACCGTGGTGGGCGTCGTATCGCGGCTTGAGCCCGCGCAGAATGGCGATGGTGTCCTGCACGTCGGCTCGCCCACGTAGAGCGTCTGAAAGCGGCGCTCGAGGGCCTTGTCCTTCTCGATGTGCTTGCGGTATTCGTCGATGGTGGTGGCCCCGATGCAGCGCAGCTCGCCACGGGCCAGGGGCGGCTTGAGGATGTTCCCGGCATCGACGGCTCCTTCGGCCCGACCGGCCCCTACGACGGTATGAATCTCGTCGATGAAAAGGATCACGCGGCCGTCGGATTCGGTCACTTCGCGGATGACGGCCTTGAGGCGCTCTTCGAACTCACCGCGAAACTTCGCCCCGGCAATCAATGCCCCCATGTCCAGCGCCACCACACGCTTTTCTTTCAGGACTTCGGGCACGTCGCCCGCGAGGATGCGCTGGGCCAGCCCCTCAATGATCGCAGTCTTTCCCACGCCGGGGTCGCCGATCAGGACCGGGTTGTTCTTGGTCCGACGGGCGAGAATCTGCATGCAGCGACGGATCTCGTCGTCGCGCCCGATGACCGGATCGAGCTTGCCCTGACGGGCCATGGCCACGAGGTCGCGGCCGTAGCGTTCCAGGGCCTGGAAGGTGTCCTCTGGATTCTGCGAGGTGACCGAGGCCGAGCCACGGATCTCCTTCATCGCGGCTAGCAGGGCATCTTTGCTGACCCCGGCCAGCGAGAGGGCCTCGCGTGCGTCGGACTTGTTCTCAGAAAGGGCTAGTAGCAAATGCTCGGTTGATGCGTATTGGTCCTTCATCCGGTCGGCGTGCTTCATGGCCGTCAGAAGGATGTCGTGGAAAGGTCGGCTGAGCGTCGTATTGCCCCCTGAGACCTTGGGCAGACGCGAAAGCTCGGAATCCACGATTGAACGCAAGCGATCGACGCGGGCGCCTGCTTTTTCAAGGATCGGGACGACAATCCCCCCGGCGGGTCCATTTCCTTTTGAGCCGCCGGCCCCTGCCAATGAATCGGCTGCCGGGGCGATCAGGGCGAACAGCAGGTGCAGGGGGGAAACTTCGCTGTGCCCTTGTGCGTGGGCGTGTTGCTCGGCCGACTGAATCGCTTCGGCGGCCTTAATGGTGAATTTGTCGAGGGTCATGGGATTGCCCTTTGAAGCTGTTTCGACGCACGATCCGCCTGCGGCCGTGCCTGCCGGTGAGAGGATACACGCTTCGTGCCATAACATGTTCGAAACATGCCGGGATTACAACGTTTTAGAGGCGTTCTTCCGGATATAAGGGCGGCGTGAGAGCTGCCACTGCCGAAACGGCAGGCAGGATTGGCGGTGAATTGCGGCGGGCCCTCGGCTTACTTCGAGGGGCAATCCGGATGGGTGGGCTACAACGGCTCTTCGACTTCGGCGCGGCGGGTAATTTTGATGGCGAGGTTATCCTTGTGCCGCCCGAGCTGGCCGGCGAATTTGTTTTGCCCTTCGATCTGGAGGATCAGCTCGCTTCCGACGGGCTTTTCCGTGGGGATGATGTCGCCCCGTTGAAGTGAGAGCAATTCGCCCATGGTAATCGACGTTTGGGCGAGATAGGCCACCGCGTCAACATGTGTTGCGGCCAGGCTCTGGGCCAGGGTCGAGCCCTTGTCCTCGGCCGTAGAACGTCGCTGATAAGCAAGCCAGCCCTGCGAGAGAAGCTTGCCGACGACCGGCTCGATCACATTGAACGGAATGCAAAGACTCATCGTCCCGGCGCGGCCGCCCATGCGAATCTCGAAGCCGAGAACGACAACGACTTCATTGGGCGCGACGATCTGAACCAGGTGGGGATTGCTTTCGACTTCGACGATCTTGAATTTTGCATCCACCAGGTCGGACCACGATTCGGTCAGGGCGGTCAGGGCTCTTTGGGTGATGCGATTGACGAGGCGCTGCTCGATCAGGGTGAGCGGGCGCTGGGGGATGAACAACTCGGAGTTCGACCCGCCAAGCAGTCGATCGATTACCGGATAGATGATCAGCGGGCTGATCTCAAGGCACATCTGCCCGGCAAGCGGCTCGGCGGTCAGCAGATTGAAATTCGTGGGGTTGGGCAGCGAATGAATGAACTCACTGTAAGTGAGCTGCTCGGCGCTGGCCACGCGGATTTCGACAATGGTGCGAAGGAAGCCGGAGAGAAACGCGCCAAAGTTGCGAGCGAAGCTCTCGTGGATGCCCTCGAGCGCCCGCATCTGCTCCTTGCTGACGCGCTCGGGTCGCTTGAAATCGTAACTGTGGATTTCCTTGGCGGTGAGAAAGCTATGCGACGTCGCGGATTCCACGACCTTCTGGACGCCGCCGGATTCGACGGCCGCCAGCAGGGCATCAACCTCACTTTGATCCAGGACGTCGGTAACCACGGGCGCGCTCCCCTTCCGCGTCGGTCTTCCACTCGCCGCGGGCTTCCTACGGGGTTATCGGGCTTGAGCGGGAACGAACTTGAGTCGGTCGGCCGGGGGAAGCACTCGGGGGGCACTTGTCAGGACCGGGTCGCACCACCCTTGATGGCGTCAAAAACGGCGAAAAAGTCGGGGAAAGTCTTGGCCACGCATTCTGGATCGTTAATCACAACGCCGGGCACCCTCAGTCCGGCCAGGGCGAAACTCATGGCCATTCGGTGGTCATTGTAGGTGTCAACGACGATCCGCTGGCTGTCGGAACGACCCTCCCTTTGTCCTCCCTTGGTCCGGGGGAGTGGTTTGGAGGATGAGTTGATTCCGCACTGAGAATCAGATGCGGCAGACCCTTGATCGACATCGGCCAATCCTTTTTCAAAGATGCATCCTTCGATGCGCAGGCCGTCTTTAAACTCTTCGACGTCCGCTCCGAATTTCCGTAGTTCGCGGGCCAGGGCGGCAAGCCGGTCGGTCTCCTTGATTCGCAGGCTCGCGACATTGCGAATGGTTGTTGTACCTCTGGCAAACAGGGCCACGACGGCCAGGGTCTGGGCGGTGTCGGGCATGTCGTTCAGGTCAACATCGATTCCGCGCAGTGGGTTCTTTTCGGGTGATACCGGCCCTTCCACGGTCAATCGGCGCGGTTCACGATTGATTCGACAGCCCATTTCTTCGAGCACATCCACGAATCGAACATCGCCTTGAATACTGTCGATTCCGAGTCCGTCGATCGTGACGCGACCGCCGGCGATGGCTGGGGCGGCCAGGAAATAGGTTGCGTTTGAAGCGTCCGGTTCGATGACGAAGGTTGTTCCATGATAGCGTTGTGGGGCCTCAACGATGAACTTTAGTGAAAGGCCCCGCCCAGCGGCCACGCCCGGCTTTGCCCGGTGATGTCCGCCCTCATCGCACAAAACGCTCACGCCGAATCGCTCCATGACATCCCCGGTCATTCGGAGATAAGGAGCGCTGGGCACATGTCCGGTAACTTCGATGAGCACTTCGCTCCGAGCATACGGCGCGGCCAGGAGCAGGGAGCTGACCATCTGACTGGATTCCGGCGATTCGAAATGCACATCACCGCCGCAAAGGCCGCGGGCATGGACGACGATCGGGGGGAATCCTTCGCGCCCCAGGTATTCGACGGCCGAGCCGAGGGATTGCAGCGCGGCGACTAATCCGCCGATGGGGCGCTGGCGCATACGGGCGATGCCGTCCAGTTCGTACCGGCCGTGCGAAAGCGCGACGAGTGCGGCGCAGAACCGAATAGTAGTGCCTGAATTCCCGCAGAAAAGCACAGCCTCGGACTCGGGAAGATGGCCGCTGCAACCGGTGACTTCCATGACGCGGTCGGCCTCGTCCACGGTGACGGCGATGCCCAGCGCCCGAAGGGCTTCGACCATGATCCATGTGTCCTCGGCGAGCAATGCGTTGGACAACACGCTGTGGCCGTCGGCCAGGGCGGCGGCGATGAGCGCCCGGTTGGTGATGCTCTTGGAGCCGGGCAGGTTTACCGTCGCGTCAAACGGCGCGGTCGCCGGTTTGCAGGCGTATTCGGCCATGGCTCGCGGCTTGTCAGGGGTCGCGGACTTCGGTTCGCTCGGCGCCTCGGCGCTCGGGGGCGTCGCCGACCCCCTCAAGTTCGCGCGATCTGAATATCGCGGCAGGTCTTCTGAGGTTTCCAGATCGTCCAGTGAAGCGATGGTGCGCTGAGGCTCGCCGCCAAGGGCGAAAGTCGCATCGGCGTAAACGCAATCCGGCCGACGAACGCGAATGGTCAGCCATCCGAGTTGGTTCGGGGCGACGAAATCCTTCCGTGGATTGTCGGCCACGTAAACGCATTCCCGCGGGGCGACGCCGAGCCGTTCGGACATCAGCTCAAATGCAAGCGGATGCGGCTTGGCGAACGAGACCGCTCTTGGATCGCTCACTTGCGAACGGGGAATTGTCGCGGAATGGGACTCGCCAATCGTGTCAAGGGAATGCGTTGCGGCCAAGTCATCCGTAACAATAATCTCGTCGAACCGATCGCGAAGGCTCAGCGCGTCGATCTTGGCCCATTGCTGGAGGGCCGGGCCATCGGTAATGAGCCCGAGCTTGTGCGTGGATCGAAAACGAGCCAGCGCCGCTTCGGCGTCGGAGTAGAGAGAAATGGTCGGTCGATGCGAGCGATATGCATCGATCATCCGGCCAATCGTTTTCGGATTCTCTTCAAGATTTCGCTTAGTTAGCAACGCGTTGAAAATCCGCCGCCGGTCTGGTGAATCGAAAAGGCGGCGCATGTCCGCGGCGGCACGATCCGGATCACCGAGCAGATCGGCAAATGCAGTCGCCACAGCGGCAAAGCCACTGAAGGCGTATTCGCGCTCCGAGTGAAGCGTATCGTCTAGATCGAAGATTATGCCGCGAATCATTGGAAATCTGGTGAGTGGATTTTCGACGACGCGGCGCATCGATAACGGCATCGTACAACTGCGCAGCGACGGCCATTAAAAAATACACAAATATCGATCATTTCAAGGCTTTTGCCGACATCCGTGCAACTCGTCATACAACCCTTCCGGCAAGCCACCATCCTTCATGCCGGCCGCCGCTTTCGCCATGCCGCTATCCGGGTCATGGACCTGTTCTCGCTTGCCTCCGCCACCACCAGCATAGCGACAGCACCGCGAAAAGTAGATCGGTATGGTCGGCCTGTCGAGCGAGGTGAGCCTGGAATACACGCTCAACGCCGTCATAAGAAAGCATGCCAATCGACTCCAACGCGCTGCGGGAAACCACATCACGAAACATCGGCTGAAGCGGCCCGCGGAGATACTCGCCGATCGGAACCTCGAACCCCTGCTTTGGCCGATCGAGCACATCGTCGGGCAGGACACCGCGATAAGCGTCGATCAGAATCCGCTTGCGGATGCCGCGGTCGATCTTGGCCGATGACGGCAGGCCCAGGGCGTGCTCGACCACGCCATAATCGAGGAGCGGCACGCGCACTTCCAGTGAATGCATCATGCTTGCCTGGTCCACCTTGTGCAACATGTCGGAAGGAAGCTGATACAAAAGGTCAAACGCAAGCACGCGATTGAGCGGATCGTCATCCGGCATCAAATCGGTCAATCGTCGGGCGAGGCTTGCGGTCGCGGCGTCGAGGTCCGCCGCGCGATTGGCATGGGCCAGGACGCACTCGGCCTGCGGCGAAAGGATGCGCGACCAGACGACGTGTCGAGCCAGCGCATCGGCGCTTTCGGCACGAAGCAGTTTGCGAAACTGCCGCACGCGGTTGGCGAGGACTCCCGCCCTGGAAGCGCTAAGTGACGCCATCGCCGGTTCGACGACAAGCCGCCGAAGCAATCGAGGGATTCGGCTGTAGGCATCAAGCGTTCCGTGCCCGAGGTATCGCCAGTAGCCGCCGAACAGCTCGTCGCCGCCGTCGCCGCTGAGCGCCACGGTCACGTGCCGCCGGGCGAATTCCGACAAGAGGGCCGTGGGAATGATCGAACTGTCGCCGAAGGGCTCGCCCAGGCGGTCCAGAACCCGGGGGACGGCGGCCAGAACATCGCGGTCGGATAGAATCATTTCGTGATGATCGGTCTCGTACCGCTCGGCGACCAATCGGGCGTAGCGTCTTTCATCAAACGAGCGCTGCCCCTCGTAACCGACACAAAACGTCTTGACCGGTTGCGGACTGGCGGCAGCCAGGTGATGCACCACAATGGACGAATCGAGGCCACCAGACAGAAACGCGCCAATGGGCACGTCGGAAACTCGGCGGACGGTGACTGCCCTTGCAATCTTACGGACAAGGGATTGCGATCGCGCCGCGGGCTCCGGCCTGCACGGATCCTGGGAATCGCCCTGTGTGCCGTTCCAGGAAGTTGAGTCCCCCTCGGCAAACGGCCGACGGATTCGATCCAAGACATCGTAGAATGGGCTCGGGTCGGCGGCATTTTTCGCATTGAAGAGAAGCAACTGTCCGGGCGAAAGGCGCCTCATGCTTCGGTAGATCGTGCGCGGATGGGCGATGTATCCGAATTGCAGATGTTGGAGCAGCGCGTCGCCGTCAAGCTCGGAATCGATCGAGCCGAGGCAGGTCAGCGCATTCAATTCGCTGGCAAAGGCGAGCTTTGCGCCGCCTAGGCTATAGAGCAGGGGCTTAATGCCAAACCGGTCTCGGGCCAGAAATCCGGCGCGCTCCGCCGAATCATAGAAGCACAGGGCCCACATGCCGTTAAAGCGGTTGAGCGCGTCCGTGCCCCAACGGGCGCAAGCGGCAAGAACGACTTCGGTATCGCCTTCGGTCGCAAATTTGTCGCCCATTGCGACAAGTTCGGTTCGAAGCTCGCGAAAGTTGTAGACCTCGCCGTTGTAAACGAGATGAAACCGCCCCGACCGATGACGCATCGGCTGATGGCCGACCGGCGACGGATCGAGAACGCAAAGCCGCGTCGCCCCCAGACCGACCGCGCCGCCCGATGCCTGATCGATCCAGCAGCCCGACTGATCCGGTCCTCGGTGCTTAAGGGCCGCGCGTGCCCGATTCAGGGCGACAACGTCAACCGGCTCACCGCGAAACGAGACGACGCCGCAGATTCCGCACATTCAGCACTTAGGTAGGGTCAGCCATCGTTTGCACCGGCGGAGCGAGCGCTCCGCGGGCCGCAAGCTGTTCGCGGGCCCACGTATTGTGCGGCTCGATGCGCAGGGCCGCTCGCAGGTGATGAATTGCGGCTGCATCTTGCCGGTGACGGATCAAGAAATCCGCGATGGCCACGTGGGCCTCGGCGTTGTTTGGTTCCATCACGACCGCCTGTCGGTATCGCAGAAGCGCCGCGTCATGGTCGCCGCGTTTTTCGTATTCGCGGGCCAGGAAAATATGCTGCTTCGCCCTTGGGCCGACGAACTTGGCGGTCCACTCGGCGTTTTGCAGGGCCCTTTCGAACTGACCTTTCAGTTCAAGTGCGGTGTTCAAACCCTCGGTGCAGGCCAGGTTGCCCGGCCGTACGTCGAGGGCCCGCTCGTAATAGGCAATGGCTCTGTCCAGCTCGCGGAACGCGGCGGGGTGGTTCCGCTGCTCAAACTTCAGTCTAGCCACCATCGTGTGGCAGATGCCAAGGTCGTGAAGATTCTCAATGTTGCGCGGACGAATCTCCTCGGCGTGGGCGAAAAAGATCGCGGCCGGGGCGTAGTCGCCACGGTACATGGCATCGAGCCCGTCCCGGCGGAAATCCAGGTATTTAGGACCGCACCCGGTTAGCACAATGGTCGCCAGGCAGCAAATTGCCACGACCGGCCGACTAGACCAATTCAGAATTCGTTTGGATCGTTCCATTGGAGCCTCCTCCCTGAGCGCTACTTGTGGGCTGCGTTCAAGGTCGCCCATCTCCTGTTATCCTAATCAGGCATGGCGACAGGCAACCGGTTTGTCATTCTACACCATAGCGGCTTCGGACGCGAGCACTGGGACCTTTGCTTGGAGCACGGCGAAGCGCTCCTGACCTGGCGGCTTTGGCGCCTTCCCGGCGAACCGGGTGGATTCCCCATTCCCGCTGACCGAATCGGAGACCATCGCAAGGCCTATCTGGAGTACGAAGGACCGCTGAGCGGGGATCGGGGTATGGTTAAGCGCGTCGATCAGGGCGACTTGCAGTTCAAGGAATTCACAGCCGACGACTGCGTGTTTGAGGCGGCCGGAACACTGCTCAACGGGGTCTATCGCCTTAATTCTAAAGGGGAGCAATGGTGGCTGGAGCCGTTCAAACCATCGGCCGATCGCGGTGCCGGGGGGCGAGCACACTGACCACTCACTTTCCGTATTGGGCGGCCCGGTGGGAAAGAAAGTCGGTCATGTTTCGGAGGAATCGGTCGATGGCCGCGCGGTAGCTGAAGCTTTGAGTCACAACTTCTCGCATTCGCCGGGCGGTTTCCAAGCGGGTCGATTCATCGGCAAGGAACGCATCAGCCATCGCGGCCAATTCCTCGGCCGTATTGAAGGCGATGGTCGGCAGATCTTCGAAAGCCTCGTCGGCATGCACAAGCTCGGCGTTCATTCTCAGGTATTCATAGAGCGTCACGCCCTCGCACGGCGTGCAATCGGACCAGGGGCCGACATACGCTCGGAGCAGACGTTGCAGCCCGGCGTCGGCCGCGTTGAGAAGTTCGTTGTTGTCGGTGATTCCGAGTTGGTTCATTCGCCGGAGTAGATCTCGAAGGACGCGGCCCTTCATGTCGCCCGGCGTTCGACGAGTCAGGAAGAACCCGCCCGCGGCCAGTCCATCCAGCGCCCGCTGATGGATGAAACCACCGGGCATAAGCTGCAAATTGATTCGCGACGCACGATAAATGCAAAGCAGTTCGCGATCGTTGCTCGCCGGCCCCGCGGCAAACTCGGCAAGTGACGGATGCTTCTCCCATCCATTCCCGTATATGCGGAAACTGCGCCGCGTCGCCCGGACGTAGTCCGCCGCCCATTCTAGCGCCTGGTGACGAAAGATGCGATCGGCCAGCCGCCAGATGTACCAGCTTTCCAGCCGGGTACGCAACGCCTCGTCCTTAACAACGACGCCCGTCTGCGCCATGGCCGCTTCGAGGAGGTGGCGGGTCACAAATCCGTCGGTCACGGAATGCTCGGCCAGCACTTTCGGCATTTGCTCATAAATACAGTCCAGCAAGCGCACCAGCGCCGGATCGCGATAGAGTTTTCGCTCATCGCGGTGAAATTCAGGCGGGGTCTGCGATGCGTGACTGACGTAAGAGACATCACATTGGTATTGGCGAAACTCGCTTTCATTCAATGGGTCGCCGCTGAACTGCTCGGGGCAAGTCGGCACACGTTCGTAGCGGCACTGTTTCGCATCGAGCCCCAACGATACGCAGCGCAGCTTGGAGCAGCCGACCAGATAATCGTGGTCCGCCAACCCCGAGAGATTCTTGCGCGTCAGAACGTGGGGAAGTTGATCCTGATCCCAGGTGAGCACAGGAAGATTGGACGGAATCAATGCCCCGATTTCCGGGCGCAGATGGTCGAGAACGAAGAACAGGTCGGGGTCGAACTCAGCAATGGCCTTGTAGTAAGTCATCGGACCCACAACCGCAAAGGTCGTCTTCTCGGTCAGCAGCACGACTTCGTGGCCCAGGGCCTCCAGGGCTCGCTTCGCGTCGCGCATCGAGTGCTGTAGGAAGGTCGTGTGAATACTCACAGCCGCCAGAACGCGAAGTGGTTTGCCCGGTCCTGACAATGCCTCATTGAATCGCCGCGCCCAGACATCAATCGTTCGATTTGCGTACTGAAGGTTTAGCTTTTCATGCGCCCCTCTAACCGTGATTTCCCGATCGGACGCGGCCTCGCGGACGATTTTGACCGCTCCGACGCTGTTCGGCGGCACCGAGCCCGTGGTGATGACCTGTACGGGAAACGGCAGGTCGAAATCATGATCCCAGACCTGGCGAAGTTCCTTCATGCAACCCGGTCCAACGAACATCCGCACGCGCGGGTCGCGAAGAATCTCCGTCCAATCACGCAGGTGCAGGGCAACGCCCAGTCGTTCCGGCCGCTGCTCGACGAGAAACAGTGTGCAGCAGAAACGCAGGAAAGTGTCTTTCGTCGCGTGGTAAACGCGTTCGAAATAGCCGCCGAGCCCGACCCCTTCAAACAGGTACGGCCCGGGAAAGTTCGCCTGGATGTCCGGAGGCAGGGCCCGGTTCTGATCGGTTTCTTCGTGGTTGCACAGAATCGGAAACCAGCTCCAGACACCCTGCCCATCGCGCTCGCGGACCTGCGAGTGGCCGTTGCGATCCCGGAATAGTTCATATCGTGCCGACGCACCGGACCACGCATCGCGAATGGCATCGGCCATGCGCCGATCGGGAATGGCGGACAGATTGGCTTCGAATTGGGTCGTAAGCGTCGCCCAGGGAATCGGCGACTCCGAGAGCTTGGCAAGCGAGCGGCTCAAGTCGTCCAGTTCCGGGACGTCCACTTGTCGGACCGCTGCCTTCAACGCATCCCTTGCCGCGGCGATCAGCCCCAGCTCGAGGTACGAACGCACGACCATCAATTGGACGTAGGCGTCATCGGGTTCAGCCTGGAGATGGGAATTGGCCAGCGCGAGGAATTCGTATCGCCGCCCGGCACTCAGTCGGGCCAACGCTTCGTCACGCAGGGCAGATGTTCCAATGGCTTGCATGGGCACCCGGTTCAATAATATCGGAGGCCGGTCGCGCAAACCTTTCGTTCAATTCTACGATGATTGAGATTCTTTGATTCCCGAAATGGAGGGCTTTCGAGCGTCCGCAGCGACAAGGCTCCTCAACGTACATCCGACAACGCATGCCCATTGAATGACCCTCAAGGCTCATGAGATTGCGCTTCCCGCGATTGGCCTGCCCGGGAAATGGCGGCAATTCATGCTTCGATTTCTCTTGACACGTTGCGGTCCGGCGCGTTAACAGTCTCCGTTGTTAAGCGTGCCTGCCACGGAATTTCGGGGACAACGGCGGGCGGGTGGAGCGCAGGACTCTTTTCGGAGATGCGGTCATGAATCAGAGATTAGTTCAATCCATCCTACTTTCATTCAGTGTGGCCTTCGCTGCCGGGTGCCAGGGCACTGGACGAGTCAGAACGCCGCGCGACGCCCAGGCCCTTCTGTTCGATGGAATGGGCAACCATCATCGTGCGGTGACAACGACATCTCGCCTGGCCCAGCGCTATTTCGATCAGGGCCTGACCTGGGCCTACGCCTTTAATCACGACGAGGCGATCCGCTCTTTCAGCGAGGCCGCCCGGATTGACCCCGGCCTGGCCATGGCCCATTGGGGCGTCGCCTTCTGTCACGGTCCGCACATCAACAACGTGGAAATGCCTCCAGAGAAATCCAAGGCCGCGTGGGACGCCTTGCAGCGGGCCATCGCCTTGAAAGAGAATGCGAGCCCAGTTGAGCGCGAACTCATCGACGCTCTGACGAACCGCTATGCGTACCCCGCGCCTGAAGATCGAAAGCAACTCGATCAGGCCTTTGCCGACGCCATGGGCAGACTCTGGGCCAAGTATCCGACTGATCCCGACATCGGTACGCTTTATGCGGAGTCATTGATGAACCTTCGCCCTTGGGATCTCTGGACCCAGGACGGCCGGCCTCAGCCGGGTACGCTGCGCATCGTCGAAGTCATCGAGAATGTGTTGCACTTGGACCCGAACAATCCCGGAGCGAATCACCTGATGATTCACGCGGTTGAGGCTTCGCCGGACCCGGAACAGGCCCTGCTTGCGGCTGGACGCCTGGACACTCTCGTGCCCGGGTCGGGCCACCTGCTTCACATGCCCTCGCACATTTACGTCCTGACCGGCCGCTGGCCACAGGCCGCCAAGCAGAACCAGCGTGCCATCGCCGCCGATCGCAAGTATCGAAGGCAGGTTCCGCGGCAGGGCTTTTATCGCCTCTACATGGCCCACAACCAGCACATGCTCAGCTTCGTCTCGATGATGGAAGGCCGCGAAGATGCGGCATTGAGCAACGCCCGCGACATGATCGCGGCCATCCCCGAGGAGGACGCCCGAAACATGGCTGTACTCATCGACCCGGTGATGACCGCGCCTTACGATGCGCTCAAGCGGTTTGGCCGTTGGGACGAGCTTCTCCGCGAACCGGCCCCGCCGGAGTATTTCAAATATTCGACGGCCATGTGGCGGTTCAGCCGCGGCGTGGCCTACGCCGCCAAGGGACAGATTCGTGAGGCCGAAGCCGAACAGGCCGCCTTCCGTCGGGACGTTTCCGACGTCCCGGCCGACCAAATCGCCTTTATCAACCTCGCAAGAGACTTACTGGCTATCGGCGATCACATGCTCGTCGGCGAAATCGCCCTTGCCAAAAAGGACTATGAAGCGGCGGTCTACGCCCTGCGAAAGGCTGTCGAGCTCGAAGATCGTCTTCTCTATATGGAGCCGCCGGAGTGGGTGCAGCCGGTTCGGCACACGCTGGGGGCCGTGTTGGTTGCCGACGCCCGCTACGATGAGGCCGAGCGCGTCTATCGCGAAGATCTGAAGAAATGGCCGGGGAACGGCTGGTCACTCTTCGGCCTGGAGAAAGCCCTCCGTGGCCAGGGCAGAACCGCCGAAGCCGACCAGGCACAGAGCCAATTCAAGAAGGCCTGGGCTCGGGCCGACACCCGCATCGGCTCAAGCTGCTTGTGCGTTAAGGCAGGCTGAATCAACAGTCGCATTTCAAACCAACTCCCCTTGCAATGGATCAGGCGCCGGGACAACCAATAATCATCGGCGTCTTGGTGGAAAGGGAGAATCGTTTCCCTCTCCCGGAAAGTCCGCGCGGTCCAATGCCCTTTCCCAATTTGCAAATTGGGAAGATTCATCCAATGAATTCGACCTGGCCGGGGTCGGGGACGAGGCCGGCGGCCTGGGCGCGGCGGAGGAGGTGGCGGACGGCCTCGCGACCGGAGGAGCCGTAGTCGAGGGTCCAGTCGTTGACGTACATGCCGACAAACTTGTCGGCCAGATTCCTGCCCATGTCGCGGGCGTACTGCATGGCGTGGGCGACGGCCTCGGCACGATAGGCCAGGCTATACTCGATGCTGCGCTTGAGAATCGCGGCTATTTCGTCGATGGCCGGGCGGCCTAGTTCGCGGCGGATCACGTTGCCCCCCAGCGGCAGCGGCAGGCCGGTGGACGACTTCCACCAGGCGCCGAGATCGACCACCAGGTGCAGCTTGTGATTGGCGTAGGTGAGTTGGCCTTCGTGGATGATCAGGCCGGCGTCGGCCCGACCGGCTTCGACGTGATGGAGGATCTCGTCGAACATGATGACCTCGGGCACGAAGGCATTCTGCGATTTGGCAATTGATCCTTCGTGGCTTCGCGGCTTCGTGGCTTCGTGGCTGTCTAACTCCGCTCCCTTGCGGTCGCGGTTCTGATCCCCTTCGTCGCTTTCACATTGTGAGTCCGCGCGGACTGAAGTCCGGGGCTCGCTCGGGTCGCGGTTCTGATCATTCAATAACAATTGGAGGGCGAGGTAGGCGGTGGTGCGGAGGCCGGGAACGGCGATGCGCCTGCCGCGAAGGTCCTCGATGGTCATAGGCTCGCGGGCGACGATCATCGGGCCGTAGCCGTCGCCCATGCTCGATCCGCAATTCGTCAAGACGTATTTGTCGGCGACGTAAGGATACGCGTGGATGCTGATCGCGGTGATGTCCAGCTCGCCGCGCAGGGCCCGGTCGTTAAGCGTTTGAATGTCCTGAAGGACGTGTTCAAAATGCCAACCGCCCGCGTCGATCTTGCCCGCGGCCAGGCCGTAGAACATGAATGCGTCATCCGGGTCCGGGCTGTGCCCGAGGGTAAGATTTTTTGCGGCCGTTCCGGTCGGGCGATTCGCCGTTTGGGTAGTCACATCCGGCTCCATTCGCTAAGATTCATTGTTGTGCGTCTGCCAATCGCGTGCCGATATTACATGTTTTCGGCGTTTCTGGCGAGGCGGTCGGTTGTGTCGTTCGGGCACAACCGGTTGATAAGATTGAAACGAGAAAGTTCATTCATGCGGCTTGAAATCACGGATACTCGTACACTGACCGACGACAACCCGGTGATGCGCAATCTCGAGTTTCGGGGCGGCGTGGTCACGGTTGGCTCGCACTCAGACAGCCTGGTTCAGATTCCCGACATCAAGGTGGCCGCACATCATGCCACGATCGAGCGCCAGGGAGAGGCCTGGATCTATCGGCCCAAGACCCGGGACGAATCCCAGACGAAGCTTAACGACAAACCCATCGGCAGCGAAACGGAACTGAAGGACGGCGACGTTCTGGTCATCACTTATTTTGAAATCCGCGTCCATATCGACGCCTCGACGGGCGAAGTGGAAGCGACCCAAGTCGGGCGGCTGGGCGAACTGGCCATGATCAAGCAATATCCCGTTCCGCCGCGGACGACGGTTCGCAAGCCAGAGGAAAAGGTTTCTCTTTCAGCCCCGCGGCAGAAAGCCATCGCGGAATTCGTCAGCCAACTGCGGTCCTGCCGCGATCTTCCGTCGTTAATGGAAATGACGCTCAAAGTGGTGGAGGCAGAACTTTCCGCGCGAATGGTCTGGATGGGGATTCGACCCGGAACGGATGGGCCCCTTGAATTCATGGACGGTCGTCTTGACCGTGCAACCAGCATGATAGAACCGCCAAAGCTGGAAACCTATTCGTTCCGTTGTCTGAATCGCCATCAGCACCTGTGCATTCCTCGGACCGGTGATGGGGTCACACAATCCGTTCTAGCCGTGCCGATCCTGACCGGCAACAACGCGATCGGGCTTCTCTACGTTGATTCACGGCGTCATGAGCGAATTTATGATGATGCAGATCTGGATTTCATCACGCTGATCGCGGGCCTGCTTCGGCCGCCTGTTCAGGCAATGGCGAGCAGTGGCGACATTCTGATTGCGTCTAACGCGAACGATAACGACACGAATGGCATTGATGTTGAGGCCTCAGTCGGAGTCGACACCCGCTGGTCGCTGGTACATCAATTCAGAGAGAAAATGGAGCCGAAAAAGCTCCCGCAATGGCCGACGCTCCAACTCGCGCAACACTCCATTAAGGGCATCGAACGGGCTGGAGACATTCTCGACGTGGTTCGAATGCCCAACGGACTCGTGGCCGTGCTCTGCGGACACGCGAAATCTGAGCCGGCTCGAACGGCCATGGCCATCTCGCAAATTCAAGGTGCATTCCGCATAGCCGCCTTGCACGCCGATCCGCCGCGAATCCAACTTCGTGCGCTGAACTGGTTGATCTCGGACGCCGAACATCCTTGCTCCTTCGATGCCGCGATTGCGGTCATCAATCCCAAGTCCGGTGCGTTTGAGATCAGTACGGCCGGCCGTGTCGGGGCCTTCCATGTCGGCAAGGGAGGCGTTTCCAAGAGCCTTGTCTTTGCGGACGCGCCTTCGGTGGGAAATGGCGAGGTCGTCGAATACAAGGGGCAGACAGCGAAGTTGGAAGTTGGAGATTCGCTTGTCCTGTTCACAGCAGGTGCGGCTGATACGAAAAATGCCGAGGGAGAGAAACTCGGGGCCAAGCGATTAATCTCGACAATTTCCGACGGTCTGGGGCAGTCGGCCGCGCAGGCGCTTGATGACCTGGTCGCCGACCTTTCCGGGTTTCTCCAGGTTGGCCAGCAGGCCGTCGATGCCACGATTATTCTCGCCTACCGAGGAGGTTAGGGCTTGGGTCCTTTCCACCGCCGGTTTGAGGCGGCGAAGGCGTTCCTACGGTCGCGGCCTGGAATAAAATCGGTGCTCGAAATGAGCGTTTTATGGGAAACTCCTGGGGCCCGCCGATCGACCTGCCTATTCGGCGATTTCGCGTTATTTCGGGGTGGGCAACGACCGCATAACCGCCACCAATTTGACCTGGTCCGCCTTTTGGGCCGATGATTGGGTGGACGTAACGAAACCGTCACATACGGGGCGGGGTCGGCGATTTGTGCTGCTGCGCTCCGAAAGATAGAATGGGACACGGGTAGGCCGACGAACTTTTCGTTTAGCAGAGTTCTTCATCTTGGCACGACGACTTTTCTTAACACTTGGCATGGCCGTAACGACGGTCTTCGGGGCGGGTTGCTTTGCAACCGAGCCGATCACCGCCGGCGAAGTCAGTCTGTTCGATTCGTTCGGCAAGTGTGTTCAGCCCGCTGACGACGAGCGGCTGGCCGATCAGGTCTTGCAATTGGTCAATCTTGAGCGAGCGGCCGTGGAACTTCCGCCAGTCGTTCGCAGCGAAACCCTTTCCGAAATCGCGGCCGAGTACGCCTGCCGAATGGTCGAAATGGGGTTTTTTGACCATCATGATCCGGTAAACGGCTTTGGGCCGGGCGATCGTGCGATGGCCAAACGATACGACTTTTACGCCGTGGGCGAAAACCTGGCCGCCGGGCAACGGACTCCGGCCGAGGTCATGAAGGTGTGGATGGAAAGCCCATCCCATCGGGCTATCATTCTTGATTCCAAGTGGTCTGAAGTTGGCATCGCTGTCCGCAACGGAGGCGCCTATTCGGTCTACTGGGTTCAGGAGTTCGGCGCTCCGGCGCGATATTGATTCCGGTATGGACTCCGAGAATTGCCCCCCAACGGGCGGGCAATTCTCTGGCACGCCGGCGCCCTTTGGTCGACCAGGATTCCGTGTCAAAAACCCCCACTCCTTCCGTCTTCATCATCGCCAATCCTGAAAAACGTGCGGCCTTGGGCGCGTTTGAGGAACTTCGCGCATTTGCCGAATCCCGGTGTAGATTGATCGGGGCGGAGCTGGCCCATGACGCACGGGCGGCAGTCAAGTCCGGAGCGAATCGCATCATTGTCATCGGGGGCGACGGCACGCTCATCGGTATCGCGCGATCGCTCGGTGCCGATCAGATTCCGTTGATCGGAGTCAACGTAGGCAAACTCGGGTTTCTCGCCGAGTTTTCGCTTGATGAACTTAAGACCGTGTTTGGGCAAGTGCTCACTGATGAATCCCTGGTCAGCCGCCGCACGGTGCTGCACGTAACGGTTACTTCAAATGGTCAGGCACGCGATGGCGGGCTGGCGATCAATGATTGTGTGATACAGGCCGGTCCCCCATTTCGGATTATTGAGTTAGGGGTCTCGATTGACGCCGATCAGCTCACGCAAGTGGCCGGAGACGGAATGATCGTCTGCACGCCCTGCGGCTCGACGGCGCATAACCTCTCGGCCGGGGGGCCGATCATGCAGCCCGACGTCCATGCCATAATCCTGACGCCGCTGAATCCGCATTCGCTGACGCATAGGCCGCTCGTGGTGGAACGGGAATCCGTCATCGAAATTGAAGCGATCCGGGTTAACGAGGGCACCACGGCTATAATCGACGGGCAGGTTTCGCATCCGCTGGCCCCCGGAGATCGGCTGGTGATCCGGCGATTCAGCCATGACTTCCTTCTTGTTCGCAACCCCCAGTATGCAAGGTGGCACAAGCTCAAGACGAAGCTTCACTGGGGCCAAGCGCCG
>JBGTDB010000100.1:0-5864 GCA_041748515.1 Phycisphaerae bacterium | reverse complement strand
GTAGGCCATGACCATCCCCACGATGAGGCCGAAGAACAGTCCGGAAATGGCGGTCAGCGACTTGCGGGGGACGAAAATGTCCAGGGCGATGATTACAAACGCAACGCCCAGAAAACCAATCAGGATCAGATCTCGCTGCGGGGCAATGTCTTCCTGATCCGAGGCAAGGCTCCAGCCGACGGCGGAAAGGCTCAACACAAAGGCAACGCGCAGCACGATCATGAACATGGTGCTGGTGCGGGCGTTGGCTTCGGTTCCGGGGTGAGAGAATCGGGTTAAGGGCTGCATGGGTATGATCTCGAATAAACGGCCCGCAATCGCGGGACAATTCCAGGGACACCATGACAGTATAGCAGCCGCCCGGCATCGAACCAAACCGGCGAACCCGGAATTCAAGACAATGAAGTATGCCGAATCGTGCTTGGAACGCCTCTCATACCAAGCCGATGTTCCCGTCGCTGAGCACAATGTTTCGCGTTAGGCGAAATCGTCGTCGCCCGCCTTGGATTAAGACCTCATGTCGGACATTCGCCCTCGAAGTTGAGCAGTCCGGCGCGGGCTGAACGTGATTAATCTTGCGTCGCATGCCCTGGATGGGTCGGCCTGAGCGGAACGCCGACCATGGCGCATGAAATGGAACCGGACGGGCAGAGCCGCCAAGGGCCCCACCCGTCCGGAATTTGTACTGTCCGCGAAACGCTTTGAAGCGTCAGGCGGTCTGACGTAATCGAATGCTAAGCCCTACCATCCGTACCAGGTGTTGCTCGACGTAAGCCGGGCGCGGCGGTTGTTGTAATTCCAACCTGCGTTCAGGTTCGCACCATACCACCGGTTGTCATACCACGAGGAATAGAGATCCGCATCGTCGAAGTATCGATTGCCGTACCGCCACGAATTGTAGTTGCGGGCGCTGTAGCGATTGCCATATCGCCACGAGCCGTTGTAGCCATTGTCGTAATATCCAGCGCCGTACTGCAACGAGCCGTTGTATCCGCCGTCATAACCATGCGACAATCTGGCCTGCCGCAAGCCATACGGGCGGCTCGCGTAGCCCCAGTTGGCGTCAGAATTGTTGCCGCGCCAGGCGACTGCCGTATGATCGTGATTCCATGCACCCGTGCCGAAGTCCACGGCGAAGGCAATGGCGCCAGGGACGATTCCGGGAATAAGCAGCAGCGCGTTCCCAATCATCCAGGGGCAGACATGCGTCTTGGTTTCACAGTTGGTAACAACTTCCTTGCCTTTGTAGCTGTGGGCGTTGTGATGGGCCAGCGTGGCACAGCCTGTGGAAACCATCAGGCCGAGCCCGGCCACGACCGCGGTGATCCTGCGAAAACTCGTCATTGTTTCTGTCTCCTTTTGTCGTAGGGCGAAAATTGACCGATTGTCACAACGGTCATCGGACGAGAAACGGCATCGCCTAAAGAGACAGGAGCACAGAGTTTTCAGGCATCTTTTGCGAGTCGCAGGCCCGAATACTGCCAGCGGGCCCAAGGCGGGAAGAAGTTCCGATAGCTTCGGCGAATATGGGCCTCCGGCGTCGCGCAGGATCCGCCGCGGAGGACAAATTGGTTGCACATGAACTTACCGTTGTATTCACCTAGCGCCCCGGCCAAGGGCCGATAACCCGGATAGGCGGAATAGGGGCTGGAGGTCCATTCCCACACGTCGCCAAACATCCGATCGGGCCGACAGGCCGGTTCGGCAGGTGCCGAGCTCGGATGAAAGAGGCCGGATTCCGAAAAGTTTCCAAGGATGGGGATGGATTCGGCGGCGGTCTCCCATTCGGCCTCGGTTGGCAGGCGTGCTCCGGCCCACCTTGCAAAGGCGTCGGCCTCATAGAAGCTCACGTGACAAACCGGTTCGGAGGGCTCAATGGGTTGTCCGCCGGCCAACGTGAAATGCGACCAATTCTGATTGTCCCGCCGCCAATACAAAGGCGCCTTCCATCCCTGACTCCGGACTGTTTCCCAGCCCTCCGAAAGCCACAACTCCGGGCGGGTATACGCGCCGTCATCAATAAACGCCATAAACTCGCCGTTGGTGACCGGTCGGTCGGCCAATTGAAATGCGTGAACAAAGACGCGATGCCGCGGCTGCTCATTATCAAAGCAGAACCCGGCCCCCGTATGCCCGATCCACCGCACACTCTCTTCATATTCAACCCAGCGCACATCAATGACAGAACCTGCTACCGAGTTCGTCCGTGCCCGATATGCGGGCCATAGCGGATTACAAGAGAGCATGTGTTTGAGGTCGGTTAGAATCAGTTCCTGATGCTGCTGCTCATGTTCTAGCCCAATCTCGATGACTCCCTCTAAAGGCACATCCGCAGCGCCGGGATCTGCCGCGGCAGGCGACGAAAGGAGTTCGAGCATCCGCTCGTCAACCAGGCGGCGATACTGGAACACTTCCTTGACCGTCGGCCGCGACAGCAGCCCCCGACCGGGCCGTGGAAACTGCGGACCCACCTGGTTGTAATACGAATTGAACAGATATTCGAATGCGGGATTCGGCGATTCGTATTCCGGGATCGCTCGCTTGAGCACAAACGTCTCAAAGAACCACGTTGTGTGCGCCAGGTGCCAACGCGTCGGACTGGCGTCGGGCATGGACTGGATGACCATATCCTCGGGGCTTAGGGGCTCGGCCAGGTGCTCGGAAAAACTCCGCACCTTCGAAAACCGCCTGCACAAGTCCTCGGTGGATGCCCCCGCGACAGCCTTAAGTGATTCCAATGTGGACAGCACGATCGGCTCCTTTGTTTCTCCGGCAGCGCATGGCAACGGCCGGTGGCGCATCCGCGAGTCGCCTAGGCCTTGCTTTCATCCATCGGAGTCAGAAAGTGAACGCCGTAAATCCGATCCTCGTCCCGCCAAACATGGTCAATGTGAAGGCCCGCTTCGCCGGCCATTCGCTCCAGGTCCGCCGGAAGAAACTTGTGAGAGTACTCCGTGACCAGCGGCTCCCCCTCGGCGATCGAAATCTTGTCTCCGTTGATCTGAATCTGCTGGTCCTCGCCGCTGATCAGTCGCATCTCGACGCGCCGAAGCCCGGGATTGAAAACCGCCCGATGCTCAAACTTCTCCGGATCAAAGTCTGCGCCGAGCTCCCTGTTCAACACATGCAGCGCGTTTAGATTGAATTCCGCGGTCACGCCGGCTGAATCGTTGTAGGCGTGATGCAGCAATGCATCATCCTGACAGGTGTCGGCTCCGAGAATCAGGCATCCCTCCTCGCCGATGAGGTCGCGCACGCGCCGGAGGAGCTGGACGGCCTCACCGGGAAGGAAATTGCCGATCGTCGATCCTGGAAAGAAAACAGCCACCCGGTCGCCTGAATCGGCTTCTCCCGGGAGTGAAATGGACTTTGTAAAGTCCGCGCAAAGCGGAGCGACTGAAACATCCGGATAATCGTCAGACAGCGCCCTGGCCGCCGTCTCAAGATACTCTTGAGAAATATCCACTGGTACATAACAGGCAACGTCGTGCAATTGATCCAATAGGATGCGCGTTTTTGTGCTGCTGCCCGACCCGAGTTCCACGAGGCAGCATCGGGGACCGATTCGATCGGCCATTTCTCCGGCATACTCATTAAGAATCCCGGTCTCGGTTCGGGTCGGATAGTACTCCGGAAGCTGCGTGATCTGATCGAAGAGCTGCGAACCCCGCTCGTCGTAAAAGAGCTTGGTCGGCAGGCGTTTGGGTTGCCGGCTCAATCCGCCGAGCACTTCATCAAGCAGCGCAAGCGGCCTCGGATCTCTGTGAATCTCTGGATTTGTCTTTTTTAGTTCCATCTCGTTTCCATATGTTTATAGCGTTGCGAATTTAAGTAGTCATTCAGAATTTTTCGACCACTCCTTGGCCCGCCATTGCCGGCAAAAAATAGTGACCAGGCCCAAGAAACTGGGCAACCATCCGCAACCGGTGCGACGACGCCTATATCAGCACCGTTCCGGGCCAGATACCGACCTTAGCGGCCAGGGCGCATGATGCAAGTTTCCGGCCGAGAAACCGCTGAAAACTCAGAGTTTCTCACTCTGGACTTCAAGAATGCCAAGGCCAAGCGAATTGCCTGCGAAATTCCGTTGGTTGTTACGCCGTGGAACCGACGGCGTACGAGTCCGTTCAGGTGAAGTTTCCGAAGTTTCATTTGAATCGGCGCAATTCGCGGTAACAGCGCGCCTTGCTCAGCGGGCGCGCTCGTACTCGATTTCCATCGTCTTGAATTCGCTTACGCCGGGCTTGCTGAAAAACACTTCGAATGAATGGTGATCGTTATCCGTGACCTTGATCACCGATCGCTTCTTCATGACCCCTCCGGACTGTGGGTCGGTCATTTCGCCGATCATGGTCCAGACTTTGCCCGAAGCGTCGACCGAGCCGGATTCGATGTGCATCATGGTACTGGCGTTGTCGATCCAGAAGCCTTCGTATTTCTTCGACACAGTGTTGTAACCCCAATAGCCCCGTCCTTCGAAACTTCCGAACGGACCCGGATTCGGATCACCTTTATAATCCTGCTTGAGAAATCGGCCGTCGAGATCCCAAGTGCTGTTCATCGTGCCGGCGGAGACCATAGGATCCGCCTGCCCCATCCACAATCTGACCTTGGCTCTGAACGAACCGAAAAACGGCTCGAGCTTTTCATGGGCTTCAGTTCGAGCGGATACTTCTGCGCAGTTTCCGGCTGCATCTGTCATTTCTTGCTCCTTTCTCGATTCGCGCGTGCGTGCGAGGCCTGTGACTTTCTTGAGGGATTCTCCACACGATGCATCCGAGGGGCAACCATCGGGTTGCAAGAAAGCGTAAGCGACCGTTAATCAGGCAGGTTCAATCGAGACAGTCAGATTGAAAGTGGCGAACTGCTCGCGATAGAGCTCGGCCCGCTCGAGGTGGGTTACAAGGAGCAACGCAACGCCGGATTCATGGGCCTCGAGCGTGCGCATCAAAGCCTCCTGCGGCGCCAACGTGGTCACCTTCAGGATGGACGCAATCACGTGTTCGAGCGTATTAACGTCGTCGTTGTGCAGAAGTACCTTGTAAGGTGGGAGCTTTTTAGGCTTGCGCTTTGGCGGGGCCGGTTTCTTTTCTGGAGCGACGGCCGTGCCGGCTGGGGCATCGCCAAGCGTCTGTGCGTTTTCCTTCTCGGCCATGGCTGGTTCCGACCCCAATCCTCAAGACATCAATCGGGCCACACCACGAAGGCCGCTAGCCCGAGGCTCGCACAGATTCTATCGACTTCATGGCGAATTGCCAACGGTTTCGGCCCGCTCGGGAACCAGCGAAAGTGTCACTTCCCGGCTGGCCAGAAACTCCTTTCCGGTGAGAAAATCGACGAATGCGACGGTAATAAGAAGCCTCCCCTGGGCTGGCACCTGTACATCGGCCGGGAACGGACAGTTCAGCGTATAATGATAGGTCAAAAACTTTCCGTGCCACAGCGGCCCCAATTCGGTCGGGTCATGGAACTCGCAAACATGAACGACCCGCGGTCGGGCAAGATCGGAGTTATCCAGAATCTGGACGGTCATCCGCCCCGGCGACTTGACCACGTCGCCGTAGGCATCTATCGGTTTCAAGTAAACGACAACGCCATCGTCGCCGGGCCGCCCATCGAAATCACGGCCGCCCGTCAGCCTCGCAAGCTCAATTCGCACCGGGGCAAATAATTCGATCGGACGGGTACTATCGAACTGCTGAAGGTTTTCAACCTGTTGATGGGCGTGCGCAAGTTCCCGGCTGCTCTCGGCGAGTTGCCGGGATAACTCGGCATTTTCCCGCCGAAGCGTGTCGTTCCCTCGAAGGACCCGCGACCATTCCTCGCCCGATCGGCAACCCCCCGCCGAAATAGCCGCTGTGCCT
>JBGTDB010000099.1:0-2660 GCA_041748515.1 Phycisphaerae bacterium | reverse complement strand
CGGGCAGTCCGGCTTCGTGCAGGATTTCGACCAGTAGCGCCGCCATGACGGGCGAGGTGCTGGCGGGCTTGAGAACTACGGCATTGCCGGTTGCCAGGGCGGCGGAGGTCATCCCCGCGCAGATGGCCAGCGGAAAGTTCCACGGCGGAATCACCACACCTACGCCCAGAGGAATGAATTGAACCTCGTTTTCCTCGCCGGGATAGGGCGTGACCGGGTGCGAGCCGCCCAGTCGCATCATTTCTCGCCCGTAAAAGTCCAGGAAATCGATGGCCTCGCACACGTCCGCGTAGGCCTCGAGCCAGCTCTTGCCTACTTCGAAACTCTCCCAGGCCGAGAGTTCGTACAGCCGCCGTCGCATAATCGCGGCGGCTTTGACGAGTACGCGAGCGCGAACCTCGGGCTCAACCCGGCTCCATCGCTTGAATGCGTCGGCCGCGCTGCGAACCGCCTTATCCGCATGATCGACCGACGCCTTGCACATGGTTCCAACGACCCGATCGGGATCGTTCGGGCTTGTGGAAGTGAACGTCTGGTCGGTCGAAACCGGCTTTCCATCAATCCAAAGGGGATAGGTGCGCCCGAGTTTTCCGCGCACCTGTTCAAGGGCCGCAAGCATCTTTTCGCGGGGTTCGGGCTGGCTGAAATCCACGTACGGTTCGGGAGAATAAGGGGGCAGCATGGCAACTCCTTAACGGCCAATGTCCATTCCAAACTCATGGCAGGCGTATTATTAAGCGGTCATACCCGCCACAGGCCAGATCACAACGAAGACAGCCCATCGCGGTGAGCAAAGAACTACCGTTTTCTACAGAAAAAGCGGGCTCTCCACCAGCTTGGGCGAGTTGGAACCGACCGCCATATTCATGAGTTTGAACTTGGCACGTACGCCCGGAGCCGGAAGGGAACGGTGCGGGAATGCCACACGGACGCTCTTTGATTCCAATAAAACACCATAAAAAGCAGTACAAACGACGATTCGCTGCGTCAACAAATGTTTGACACACAAAACACTGTTTGTATGATGAGCAACCAGAACGTTGGTCGGGGCATGTCGATGCCAGGCGCAGGCTATCGCAGAAGGCCCCTTTGTCCTCAGGAGTCCGCCTCCCAATACCGGGATGTGCCAATTTGAACGAATGGAGCTTCCGAGATGAAATCGACCCGAGGTGGTTTTACTCTGATCGAGTTGTTGGTCGTTATCGCAATTGTGGCGCTGCTTGTGGCGATTCTCATGCCTTCGCTTTCCGCGGCACGCAACCAGGCCAAGAACAGTGTCTGCCTGACCAACCTGAAACGGCTAAGCGTTGGCATGGTTTTGTACGTCAACGCCAACCGCGATCAGTTTCCCCCGTTTCGACTGAGGAATGCGAGGCCTTCGCCCGAATCGCCCGATTACGTCACCAAATGGGGGCGGCTGCATCCGCGCTGGCATTGGTTCCTTGATCCGGAGGAAGTCGGTCCGGTCATTGACCCGGAGCCATTTGCTGACGAGATCGAATCGACAGGGAGGTTTGGTGACAATTC
The DNA here is from genome assembly GCA_041748515.1 of Phycisphaerae bacterium. Taxonomy (GTDB): domain Bacteria; phylum Planctomycetota; class Phycisphaerae; order UBA1845; family UBA1845; genus JBGTDB01. The sequence goes on along the minus strand of JBGTDB010000099.1, from coordinate 1,133 downwards.
AGTCGGACGCGACGGCGAATCCGGCATCGTCATGACCAACCGCTATTTCCTTTGCCCAAGCCTCAAGGATGAATTCGAATTCGACGAGCGGAATGGCTCCTACGGCTACAATTATCAGTACTTGGGCAATGCCCGGCAGGATTCCGACGCCAACCGCTGGGATAATTTCCCGGTTGGCTCGAATCAGGTTAAGTCCGCCGGTCAGACCGTCCTCCTGGCTGACAGTCGCGGAGCGGGGCGACTTCATGGCAAGCATTCCTACACCCTGGATCCGCCGCGCCTGGCCGTGGAACGCCAGGCGAAGAAATTCGGCCCCGGAAGCGGAGACGTGGCCATTGGGTTGGACCCATCGCTGTACCAGTACTCACCGGTCGAGATGCGTCACGGAGACCGCGGCAACGTCGTATTCGTGGATGCCCACGCGGAGTCCATGAATCTTCAGGATCTTGGATATCAGGTGGACGAGAACGGCGTGCCCATACCGATCCTGGATTCGCTGGACGGCACCTACACGGCCAGCAATAAGCTCTGGAACGGGGAGGCCTACGACCATATTGCGGCAAAAAGGCGTCCCTAAAGGCATAAATGCGATTGAGACCTTTGGAGCCAATTTGCGTCAAGTTCTCGCTTTCGTTGCACAATTGACCCGCATGCAGTCGCCGCTATAACGAACCCTTTATCGCCAACCCCAAGGCCATAAGTTCGGCCATGGAATGCTTATGGCCAATGCAATTCCTCCGGCGGCTGGCCAGCCAACCTGGAATGCGCATTGACATTCCGGCAGCGAAGCACTCTAATAGGTCTTCCGTCCCCCGCCGTAACCGCAACGTTGCACGCCGGAGTTACGGAGCCGCCTTTGAACTCCCTAATCCGAAGAGCCGGGTTTACGCTGATTGAATTGCTGGTGGTGATCGCCATCATTGCCTTGCTGATCGCGATACTCTTGCCTTCGTTGGAGTCCGCCCGAAGGCAGGCCAAGCAGAGCGTGTGCATTTCGCACCTCAAGAACATCGCGACTTCCAGTCGGGTCTACGAAGCCGACGATCCGTCCGGATGGTCAATCCCCGTGCATCCGCTGCAATACTCGCAATGCGAAGGTCAGGGGCCGGACCGGATGTGTACTGATCCAACAT
>JBGTDB010000098.1:0-2287 GCA_041748515.1 Phycisphaerae bacterium | reverse complement strand
CTTCGGGGCGTCGATCCCCAGCCGGGTCGCCTGCCCGCCCGCCACAGTAAACGCGGCCACCACGCCTCTTTCCAGAAGCATTCGCCCGGTCCGTTCCGCTCGCTCGTAGAGATCCTTTTGGGCCGGGCCGGGCCGGCGGGGGAAAACGGTGGCAGGCTCAATTCCCCCCGAAACCCCGGAATCGGGCCCTTTGGCCAAATTCGGGAAAATTGGATCGAGCAAGTCCCAGGGAATAGCCTCGATCTGGGCGAGAAGGCGGCTCTTTGCTTCCGGATCAAGCTCTGCCCACCAGGCCAGTACGTGCTCCTGATTGCGCATCTTTAGGAATTCCAGAGCCGTCTCGAACCGTTCTTCCATGCCGAGTCCTTTGTTTGCCCTCTACGGGCCTCGCTCAATGGGCCGCCTTGATAAATTTCCCAGGTTCCGGACCATAACCCGGCGGGAAACAGCGGACAAGCACTGGCCGATTCCTTCTGACAAGCTGTGGTTGGATGCGCTAAACTACTGTGAATACGAAACTTACGTTCAATCTCCGACGGGTGAATCCCGACCTTCGATTCGGTGTATAAACTCCGGGAAGGGCTACGTCCGCACCCAAACGGCTGCATTCGGCCCGGTCATGGACAAGAGGCCAACGCCCGATGAATTGCAAAGTATGAGCATAACTGACGTCCTGCAACAACGTAATCTGGTCTCGGCCGCCCAGCTCAAAGAAGCCAAGGCCGCGCGCAAGCCGTCTGAACGGATCGAGAATTGCCTCGTGCGGCTCGGCTTCATCGAAGAGCGAGACTTCCTCAACGTCTATAGCGAAGAGCTTGCCATCCCCCTGATCGACCTGACCAAGGTGCAGATCGACACCGAGCTTCTCAAACAGGCTCCCTCGAAGCTCGTCCACCGCGACCGGGTAATCCCCATCGACCGCCACGACGGCACCATCCGCGTGGCCACCAGCAACCCCTACAACCTTTACGCCTTCGACGAGCTTCGCATGTTGATGGGGGCCCGCATCGAGACGGTGCTCGCCACCAGCGAAGAAATCTCCCGAGTCATCAAGGAAAACTACGGTGTCGGCGGACACACCGTCGAGGCGATGATCGGCGAAAACGGTTCCGGCGGCATCCAGGTGGTCAGCGAGTTCGATCCCGACAACGCCGACCTGATCGAGCAGGCCCAGGAAGCCACCGTGGTTAAGCTGGTCAACGAAATCCTGCTCGAGGCCGTGCGCGACCGGGCCAGCGACGTTCACATTGAACCGTACGAAAACGACCTCAAAATCCGATACCGCATTGACGGTGTGTTGCACACCACCAATGTGCCGCCCGAAATCCGCCGGTTCCACGCGGCCATCGTCAGCCGCATTAAGATTCTCTCGAACCTTAACATCGCCGAGAAGCGCCTGCCGCAGGACGGCGGCTTCAAGATTCGGGCTCAAAACCGCGACATCGATCTTCGCGTCAGCATCATCCCCACGGCCTTCGGCGGCGCCGTGGTCATGCGAATTCTCGACAAGCAGTCGGTGCTGCTCTCGCTCGACCAGCTCGGACTGATTGACGAAGCCCTCGCCGGCGTCATGCACGTAATCACCCAGCCTTACGGCATCATCCTGGTTACCGGCCCCACCGGCTCGGGAAAGACCACCACGCTGTATGCCGCCTTGAACACGATCCGAAATGACGAGGTCAAGATTTTGACCATCGAAGACCCGATCGAGTATTACCTCGACGGCATCCAGCAGGTCCAGATCAAGCCGCACATCGGTTTGACCTTCGCCTCCGGCCTCCGATCGTTTCTGCGGCACGACCCCGACGTGATTCTCGTCGGCGAAATCCGCGATATCGAGACCGCTGAGGTAGCCATCAACGCTTCGCTCACCGGCCACCTGGTCTTTTCCACTTTGCACACCAACGACGCCGTTACGGCCACCACCCGACTTCTGGACATGGGCGTCGAGCCGTTTCTGGTTTCCAGCTCGATCAGCGGCGTGCTCGCCCAGCGGCTCGTCCGGAAGATCTGCAAGAACTGCCGGGTGGAGTACGCTCCCGATTCCAATGAGCTTCCCTCCGACTTCCAGCTTGCCCGGGGTCAGAAGCTCTTCCGCGGAACCGGTTGCCGGGACTGTCGAAGCAGCGGTTATCGCGGCCGACTGGGCATTTTCGAATTGTTGATGGTGACCGACGAGCTCCGCGAGATGATTGTCCAGCGCCGCCCGGCCACCGATATGCTTATTTCCGCCCGTAAGAATGGTCTGAAGTCGATGCGTGAAGACGGCTGGTCCAAGGTTGCCAAG
>JBGTDB010000097.1:0-8074 GCA_041748515.1 Phycisphaerae bacterium | reverse complement strand
CTTCCTCGGTCTGCGTCTTGCCATCTTTGAGGCTTAGGCGAAGCGCGCGGCTGCCGGCATCTCCTCCGGCGGTGATGTAGAGAATCTTGTCATTGCCCCAGACCGGCGTGCTGATGTTGGTCTTCCATTGATTGACGTGCGAATGGCTCCAGAGCAATTCGCCGTTCGTTGGATTCAGGCCCACGACCTGCGTGTCGGCAAGCAGGACGACCTGGTCCTGTCCGTCGACCTGAATCAGTAGGGGCGACGAATAAACGTTCTCGAAATCGTGCGCCTTCCAGTACAGCGAACCGCTTTGAAGATCAAAGGCCATCATTCCCGAACCGGTGCCGCTGCCGGCGGTAAGCAGTATGTCTTTGTATGCGATGGGACTCGACGAAAAGCCGAAGGCAGGCACTTTCGCCGAATACTCGGCCAGAAGGTCGTGCGACCACACCAACTTACCTTCGGATTTCTCCAGGCAATGAAGCATCCCGGCCACGCCCAGCGTATAAACGCGATCACCGTGTACGAGCGGCGTGGCGTTGGGCCCCTTTCCAAACTGCGGGTCCATTCCTTCGGGAACCGGGGCGGAATACGCGTGCTCCCACAGCGTTTCCCCTGTTTTTGCATTCAGGGCTACGACGATTTCGTCATCGCCTTTGCGGAACATCGTGTAGAGCCGGTCGCCGTCGACAACGATCGACGAGTAACCCGGCCCCAACTCTCGATTCCAGATTTGTTTGGGCCCGTCGTCCGGCCAGCGGTCGGACAGTGATCTGCAATCAGACTTAAAGTCGCGATTCGGCCCGCCCCAGCCCGGCCACTGGGCGAAGACCGGTGCGCCCAACAGCAAACCCGCCAACAATGCCCGCCCCGCCGTCACTTGTTTAAACATGTTTGTCACTCTCCAGATAAGGATCGCACATCACTTTTTCTCGCCGAAGCAAAAGAGAACGCCGTCTTCATTGCCTATCACCACTCGGCCCCGGCCGACGGCGGGCGAGGCCGAGATCGGCGCTCCCGTCTCGTAACGCCACAATTCCGTGCCGGAAGATCGATCCAGGGCATATAGGTTTCCATCGCCCGATCCGACCAGAACTCGATCTCCAACGACCACCGGAGAGGAGTCCGTACGTCCGCGGGTTACAAAAGACCATTTATCTTCCCCGGATTTTGCGTCCAGAGCATACACCCTTCGATCTCGCCCGGCGATGTAGATTCCCTCCTGGGTGACGGCCGCTGAGGACATGAATGGAAACTGGCGTTCGGGATTGCTAAACCGCCATTGCACCGATCCCTCCTTCCAGTCCAGGCCGAGAACGGAGTGGCCGTAGGTTCCCACAAACGTGCGCGAGCCCATGACCGCGGCCGATGCCCCCGACACAGAATCCATGCTTATTTTCCGAACCGACTCACCGTCGGTCAGGCGAAGCACGTGAAGAAATTCGTCGCAGCCCGCCACGATGACGCTGCCGTCCACGATGGCGGGGCTGCCATGCACGCGCCCGGCCGTTTCGAACCTCCAGGCCTGCGAGCCGTCGACTGCGTTCAGACAATACACCAGGCCGTCGTACCCCCCGAAAACCACCTTTCCCGCCGCGTGGTTGGCCGAGGAAATGATTTCGCCGTCGGCCTTGAAAGTCCATTTCTGCGAACCGTCGGCGGCGCTTAAGGCATAGAAGTTACCGTCCTGATCGCCGAAATAAACCGCGCCGTCCATGACGGTGGGAGATGAGCGGACGGCCTCTCCGGCCTTGAAGGTCCAACGTTCCTTGCCGTCGGCCATATTCAACGCGCGGACCGTCATATCGTCCGATCCGACATAAACGACGCCGTCCACGATGGCCGCGGTCGAGACGATTGCCTCTTTGAAATCGACTTGCCAGAGAAGGTCGAGTTTATCCGGAAGGCTACTTCGGGCGACGCCAGTCTGAAGGGCGTTGCCGCGAAACATCGGCCAGTCCGAATCCGACTCTCCGTTCATTGGATGAACCAACGCCGCGGATCCTGCGAACCAAAGGCAAGAAAATATTACTCGACGAAGACGCAACACCGAGACTTTCCCCGATTACACGCCAGGCCTGGGATAAAAGCGCAACGCCATTGCGGCCCCGACCCCCGCCAATACGACGCCCAGGAAAAACCGCCAGTCCGGAAACCGGCCCGGACGGTCCCAAATCATGGATACGATCGAGTTGATGATGGGCGCGCCCGCGAAGACCAGCGGCGCGACGATGATCGGCCGCCCGCCGAATCGATTGACGGCAAAGATGACGCCAAGCGCCCCGGCCGCGCCGAGGAATCCGGCAAAGGTCGATATCATCACGCCCTTGGGCGTCATGGCCATCGATTCCGAGCGGGTCAGGGCGAGGTAGGCGAGAATCGCTCCCGCCATGAGGAAGTACGCCACGCCGACGAAAAGAAACGCTCGAAATGATCCGTGCCTGGCCTCAAAGGCGTTGGCCCCGTGATGAATCATCGGCACGTACGCGCCCCAGCAGAGCATGGTCACCACCACGCATATCATCCATCCCTTCATTCTGATCTCCGTAACGACTCAACCCGACCCAGGCGACGAAAGCTACGTCCGTCGATTTCGAATTCCGCCGGTCCCCATTGATTCCAATGTCGCATCACGCCAGCGTCGAATCCCGCTTCATGATTCCGAGCCGCGTATGCCGGGCCAGGAGCGTCCCGCCGGCTTCTCGACTACCAGTCTATAGTGAAAAGTGTGGCACGGGCATCTCGCCCGTGTCTCCACCTCCGAGATGGCAGTGCCACACGCTGTCCGGCGATTTCCGTTACGGACTGTTATGTCGCCGAGTTTGCACCTGGCGCTCCGAATGGCGATCCGGCGCCATCATGTTAGTCTCGCATTGCCCGGCCGCTGATTCGTTCCACGAGTTTGTCGCGCATCGCCGTGGGGATTTCGATCGGCGTGAACGACCCCTGCCCGGTTTCGCAGCAAACGGCCGTGATCCTGCCCAGGGCGATTCGCTCATCGCCTTTGAAGAACTCGGTCTCGAATTCTATCGACCGCCGCCCGACATGCACGATCCGTATCGACAGGTCCAGTTCATCCTCGAATCGGGCCGGGGCAAAATAATCGCATGCCACCGCGACCCGCGGCCAGGAAATCGTGCGGCTGCCCGTCGCCCGTTCACCGTCCCTCTCCGACCCCGCATAGACGCTAGTGTTCATCGATCGCCAGAACGCGTGCTCGACCTCCTCCATGAGTCGGAAATAGTTGGAAAAATGCAACACGCCCGCCATGTCCGTTTCGGCGAACTGGATGCGCCGGCGGATCGTGAACGGGCTTTCGTGGCCTGCGGCGTTGCTCACTTTAAGTCCTTGCCGTTTGACTGGGACTGATCAGTTTGCCGAGAGGCACCGGAGCAGGCAGTTTCGCGGTCTTTGCGATGGCCGCAAACGTGTCGCTGAAGTCGTCGTTGAAAACGTCGCCGATAAGCAGGCGGACGATGTTGTCGTGGTGCTCTGGATAGTCGCGATTGAATCGGCCGAAGCTGAAGTCCGGCTCATAGAAGGCGTAAACAAGCTGTCGAATGAGCTGCATGCCGCGAAGGTATTCGGGCCCGAATCGGCCCAGCCGTTCGCCGCTGAGGTCGCCGGACTCCAGGGCGTCATGCACCGCGTCAGCGGCGTACTCGCCCGACTTGAGCGCCAGAAACACACCGGACGAATAACTCGGATCGAGGAACCCGAACGCGTCGCCCGCAAGCACCCACCCATCGCCCGCGATGGATCGCGATCGGTAGGTATAGTCGCCGGTCACGTAGGCCTGGCTGACACGCTCCGCGCTTTCCACCCGTCGGCGAATGCCCGGACAATTGGCAATCTCTTCCGCCAGAATGGCCAATGGATCGTCGCCGCGACCCAAGCATAAATAGCTCGTGGGGGCGACGACGCCGATGCTGGTAATGTCGTCGGGCAGGGGAATCGACCAGAACCATCCGCGTTTGTCCGGGGTATTGATGACCAGTGTGGCCCCGGCGTTTCGACCGGGATCGCGATGGGCCCCTTTGTAGTAGGCGTACATGGCCGCGTTTCTCAAGCCGGCGTCGGCTTCGCGAATCTTCAATTGTCGCGAAAGTAGCCCGTTGTTGCCGCTGGCATCGACGACCACGCGGGCGGTTATCTGCTCTTCGTTGCGGCCACAGAGGACACGAACGCCGGCCGCCCGGCCGTTTTCAAATAGGACTTCCCTCACATTGACGCCTTCGCGCACTTCGACTCCGTGCTCGCCGGCGTTCTCCAGCATCATCTTGTCGAAGCGGTCTCGCTTCACCTGCCAGGTGAAGGACCACTCATTGGGATCGCGATCGGGGAAGAAATAGGGCTGCGACTCGTGTCCGCTCGACGAAACGAACTGAACGCTCTCCTTGATCGGAAAGTCGGAGGCCTTCAGCTTCTCCAACATGCCGATGCGCTGAAACGTCCAGTAGGTCTGCGGCATGAGCGACTCGCCGATATGGTGCCGCGGAAAGTTGGACCGCTCCAGGAGTAACACCTTGTGCCCGTAGTCGGCCAGGATCGTTGCGACCGTCGAGCCGGCGGGTCCGCCGCCGATGACAATGCAATCATGGACTGAACTTGCTTGATTCATGTTAGGTTGCTTCACCTGATCCGTATGCGGGCAATCCCATGCGCCCGCGGACAAGTGTATCATTCAGCGTCCGCTCGCACGACTTCGAGCAGTTCGAGCGCCGGCCGGCCGTTGCAATGAATCACCCCGATGCGGCCGAAAGCGTCTCCGGCGACGGCGGGGTGGAAGAGTCGCACCGGTGGAGACTCCGACGGGAGTCGAAGATACCACATCGGCTGGACTTCAGTAAGCACTCGGTGCTGTCCGAAGATGTCGCCCAATGGCTGGTTTCGTTCGAGAATGGCCGACTGAACCTCGGGCGGCGTGAAACGCAGATCAAGCCGGATCACGCCGAATTCGACGACCTTTTCTCCGCGATCGATGGTCAAGAGGATTTTGCGTCGATATTGGTCGTCCGCGCGGCGATACTCGAGCACCTGAAGCTCAATCGGTTGGTCATAGTGGGCCTGCAAAGTGGCCGTCATGTGCGAGTTATGAACCAACAGTCGGCGGGCCGGTTCGGGAATATCTTCCGGAGCTGTTTCGGCGCACGAAGCGACCCAATTGAGGTCGGCGAAGAATCCGTCGCACAAAGCGGCCATGGCGTCCTTTGCGCCGTCGAGATGCAAGATTCTATTCTGCATTAATTTCTTCCCCTCGCGGTCCGAAGCGTCCCACTCTAATCGCGCGGAATGCCGTCTTACTCTAAGCCTTCAGCCAATCCCGCACGCACGCCTCGCCGATCAACGACGTCCAAAGCCCCTGGGACTCGCCATTTTCCGATTTCCACATTCGCACTTCCACATTCGCGGCGTTGAATTTCCCCCATTCGTCATTCTTGATTCGCCATTCTGAATTCTCACGTATATCGCACATGGCGAAACTGCGGTTCGAAGAAACGCGGAAGGAGCGAATCCACTCGCAGCAGCCCGTTCCGCGTCAGCCGCACCGTTCCGTTCTTGATCTCGGCCAGCCCTTCGCCGACCAACGAGTTAAAGCCGTCGGCAAAGCGATCGGTGATCTGAACGTCGAACTTATTGTGAAAATACCGTGTCTCCAGCCGCCCGAGCTTAAGCTGGAGAATCATCTCGCGAATCAGCCGCTGATGGTCGGTTGTCGGATAGGCCCGAGCCACCGGCAGCCGGTTCTCTTCCAATAAGGCTGCAACGTAGGCATCCCAGGAATCTTCATTTTGATAATGTACGCCCAGCACGTGGCCGAACGAGGCGACTCCGGTGCCCACCAGATCGGCCCCGTGCCACAGCGCGTCACGATAAACGAACCCGGAATGTCCGGTCGGCTTGTAAAGCGTATAACCGCTTGATACGACATAACCGGCCTTTTCGAACTCGCGAAAGGCATAGTTCACCCATTCGCGCTTAATGGCCCAACTCGGAACGGGTGTTTCGAGCCCTTGGTCTTTCGACTGTCGGGCAATCTCCGTATTGTGCGGAACTTCCATCTGATAGATGGTCACGCTGTCCGCGTCGAAGGCGATCGCTTTCTCGATCGTCTCACGCCATTTGACTTCGGTATCGCCAACCATCCCGGCGATCAGGTCAATGTTAATCTGGCGGAAACCGACTTCCCGGGCCCATTGGTAGGCCTCGAAGATCTCGGGCGAGCGATGGGCCCGCCCGCCGATGGACAAGACTTCATCGTCGAAGTGCTCGACGCCCAGGCTCAGTCGCGTCGTGCCGATTTCCTTGATCGTCTCGAGTTTGCTTTTCTTGAGCGTTCCCGGCTCGCATTCAAATGTGACTTCGCGAGCCTTCTCCCACATCCAATGTTCGCTGATGCGGTCGATCAGGCGCTTGAGCTGATCGCTGCTGAGAAACGACGGAGTTCCGCCGCCGAAGTAGACGAACTCAAACGATCGGCCCACCAAAGCCGCGCGTTTTGCATAGAGTTCCGCTTCGCGGGCCAGGGCCTTCAGGTAAACATCCACGTCGCTCGAGTTCTTGTCGGTGTAGACGCGGAAGTAGCAGAATTTGCAGCGCTTGCGACAAAACGGAATGTGCAGATAGAGTCCAAGGGGCGCGGCCGATTGTGATTCACCGTTGTCCGCCGAAGCGGCTTCGGCCGGTCGATCGAGGGCGTTCAGATACTCCGGCACATGATCGGGCGACCACGCCGAAAACGGCGGGTAATTGGCAACAAAATAGCTGCCGACCTCCGTTTGTTTCTGTTCGTCGGCGATGTGCAGATCCATAGACTCTCCCCGGCATGAATTCGCCCTGTCTATGAGTATAACAGCATGAAGTTGTGTTTGGTTTGTAACAAAGAAGGGCTATTGCGTGGAAAACACTGCGAATGATTGTATTTTCCGCCCGCACGTTCAACTACAACGTCGCGCCGCCTGCCGCATTGGCTGCAACATCCGAGGGATGGATGGCGGCAATGTTGGAGAATCGCTTGAAATCGCGCCGATCCAACGTTAGCAGCTTTGAAACTCCGTGGGCTTGCATCAATGCAGCCACGCGCGCGTCATGGGCATGAACGCCGGCAACGCCGTGATGAACAAAAAACTTACGCCATATCGGGTAAGCCGCGGGATGATCGGCGAGCCGCCGGAATGCTCGCTCGATAATTCGCAAGTGTTGATTGGTTTGCGAAAGTGAGTAACCGTAGCCTCCTCGCGCTGTCGACGGGCGCGTACAGACGTTACAGAACGCGGCCAGATTCTGGAACCCTACGCAGGCTTCATCCCCTCCTTACTTTCAAGCGGCGCAACGCCACCCGTATGGACGGGTGCAAGGGGTCGTTTCGATCTATCAGGCGAAGCAGGACGCCGGTGTCAACGAAGTATTGCATTGGTCGTGATTAGCATAGATGTCATCGCGAGAAAAATCGGCAGGCAACGACCGTTCCGGCGGAGCGCCGGCGAGTTGATCGAGAAGCTGACTGAACTCCGCTGAAGTTACATGTTCGTTCGTTGTCGCGGGCGGTTCGGCAAGTATGCGCAAATACTCGTCGAGTGAAACACCTCATGCCTGAGCTTGCGCTGCCAGGGCGTCCGCAGTTTCCTTCTCGACCTGGATCGTTGTCATCATGGCCTGATTCTATCCGACTGAGAATGCGAAGCCAACGCCGAGGTGCTTCCCACTATTACCCCGCCAACCGATAAATCGCCAAAAGCTCCTCCGGACCGACCGGAATCGGGTTGAATCCGGCCGTCCATTGCTTGGCGGCCTCCGCGGCCAGTTCGGGCAGTAGGTCTTCGCTAACGCCGCATTCGGCCAGCCGCCTGGGGAGCCTGGACATTTCAAGAAAACTTTCGATTCGCCGCGCAAGCCGTTCCGCGTCTGGGTCAATGGCGTCGTATGGATTGGGGCCGGCCTCTGAGTTTAACCTCACGACGTGCGGCAGCATGATCCCCACGGCCACTCCGTGCGTGATGCCGCAACGAGCGGTCAGCGGATTGGCGCACGCATGAGCCGCCCCCAGCATGGATTGCTCGATGGCCGCACCGGCAAGGTGGGCCCCCAG
>JBGTDB010000096.1:0-1670 GCA_041748515.1 Phycisphaerae bacterium | reverse complement strand
CCGCCCATTCCCACGGGCCGAACTGCTGGCCGCACTAGGCAACCATTCCGCCCAAGGCCTCGCCGATTCACGCAGGCGCATCGGCGTTCTCGATCGCAATCACTCTCCGGGGTCCGGCGGCATCTTCTGGCAGGAAGTCGCCGCGACGCTCCTGGGGCGAAACGACCTGGTCGTTCAGGACTACATTGTCGGCATCGGCGGCGGCGACGTGACACCGCAGATCCTCGAAGGAATCATCGACGATCTGGTCGGTCGGCGGACCTGCGCCGATCCGATCTGGAAGGAGGTTGCGGCATGAGCACGACCCTCGATAAGTCCATTGACCAGCCATGCCGCAAGTTCGATCCCGTGCCATGCCCGATTGCAGAGCCGGATCGGCCTTCAGCGATTGAATCGGCCGAGGCGAATATCGACACGTTGCTGCGGCCGGGCAATACCAACTGTGCCGGCTGCGGCATGTCCCTCGGCCTGCGCTGGCTACACGAAGCTCTGGACGGGCAGACGCCCTACGTCGTCATCCCCGCCTGCTGCGGAATCGTGACCGCCGGAGCTTTCCCCACGACCGCGTACGGCGCGCCCGTAGCCGCCTCGACGTTCGCCTGCGCCCCCGCGTTTGCGACCGGCATCGCCTCGGTACTCCAAATGAACCAAGAGCCGAATCCGGTGATCTGCTGGGCCGGAGACGGCGGAACCTACGATATCGGGATGGCCACGTTTTCCGCCGCCGCCGAGCGCAACGAAGACATCCTCTACATCTGCTATGATAACGAAATCTACGGTAATACCGGCGGGCAGCGCAGCAGCGCGACCCCCGAGTCCGTACTGACCTCGACGACGTCCCGTGGCAAGCTCGAATCCAAAAAGAACATCATGGCCATCATGGCCGGACATCGCATTCCCTACGCGGCCACCCTCTCACTGGCCCATCGAGACGACTTTCTGCGGAAGGTCCGCACGGCCTTGAGCACGCGCGGCTTCAAATTCCTGCTAATGCTCTCGCCCTGTCCGACCGGGTGGAAGTCCGAGCCGGAAGAAAGCGTCGAATTGATCCGCGAGGCGGTGCGCTGTGGCCTGTTTCCGGTGTTCGAAGTCTACGGGGGCATTCGCTACCGCATCAACGTAAGGCCGGCGACCTTCTCGCCCGCCGATTACGTCGCGAAGCAGCGGCGGTACGGCCTAGCCGCTTCCGATCCGAAGCATCTGGAGAGCTGGATCAGGCGGGAGTGGGACCATCTCGATGCGCTCGAGCGAGTATTCCCCACCGGTACGGAACATCCGGGCGCAGGGCGTTTGCCACAGCCCCGCCTTTAGTGTAGCAGAACAAGCCTTGTAACTTGCCCGACCCACGATCGGGAGTGAGCAATCTTGCTTTCGCACATTGGAGCCGCTTCAGCAACGCTGGCAGGCTGCTCCGTTATGGTGCGACAAATACGAATCGCTGCACTGTTGACTCCGGCATTCTCCATGCAAAGATTCCCGATACGTGGAGCCTTGTTTTCCGGCGTTTTACCTTCTGAGAGGGTTCGTCGTCTATGCGGGACTTAATTGCCCAAAGTGACCTTGGGTCTGCCGGTTCATTCGGATCCAGATGGTTGAGCCGGTCACGGCCGCCCGATTCCGCCGCCTTGCCCGATCGGGTTCGCCTGCTATAGTGTTGTCGCTGGGGCGAT
>JBGTDB010000095.1:0-5571 GCA_041748515.1 Phycisphaerae bacterium | reverse complement strand
CTGGAAGGCGGTTCGGGGCGGTCCTGATCCCGTGAACGCTCCGACTGCACGGCCATAGGCTGCGAGGACCGGCGCGACGATCGAGCCGAAGGGGACTTCGCAGCGGGCGCAGAAGATTGCAGTCCGTTTGAGTCCGGCTTCGCCGCCGGGCGCTGCTCGGTTTGATCCGGCTTTGCCGGATTTTCCTGCTGGGCAAGCACCCGGAATAACTGCTGGCTTCGTTCGCGACCTTCAACCATCAGGGTTCCGGCCTGAAGAGCAACCGTGGCGGAGCGGTCGGGCGCTTCTGGAAGCCGATCAATAATTGCCGCGACCTGTTCGGCGGGCGCGCGGATAAGAATCTGGTCTTCGTTCACCGCAATGAAATTCGCACCCGGCAAGCCCTGAATGAAAAAGCCTTGCTCGGCGAGCGCGGCTTCCGCCAATGCCGCTACACCTTCGGAAGCTGCCCCATTCAAGTCGGAAACGCTGGAGGGCCTCGCCCGAAACTGTCCGGATTCACCGCTTGAATTGGCAGCGCGGGTCGTCGACTCTTTCGAAATCGAAAGATCCGCCAAGTCTGCCGTGGCGAGCTGTTTTTTGAGGGTCTCCGCCAATGCGGCTCGCGATGAATCGTTATTGACGACGACTTGCAGCCGCAGCGGCTCAACCCCAAAGGCATGCGACTGCAACACCGAAAGCGGAGCGTTCGCCGCCAGTTTGTCCTCAAAGGTGCGCGTGTCGCCAGGGTCGAGAACGTCGCCGGATTCGGGCCCGTCCATACCCAATGCCCGATCAGCCGAGACAAAGCCGTCCTCTCGGGCTTCAAGAGCGACGCGCGATTCTGCGTCGCCCGTCGATGAACTCAGAATCGTGCCCATGTACCACCAGCCCCCGATCGCTGCGAAGGTGAGGCTGGCCGCGACCGCAATCGGCACCAGTCGCCGGAACAGGCGAAAAGTTCTGACATCGGACATCTCGTGAAGGTCGTCGAGCAGCGCCGTACGCTCGATGTGTGCTTGTACGTCGGTAAAGACCGAACTTGGCGCGTCGTGGCGGGGGAGCGACCCCAGCAGTTCCCGGTCGCGACGCAATTCTTCAAAAAGCGTCCGGGCGTTAGGATCGTCTTCGAGTATGCGCGCCACCAGACGCGATTCCTGCTCATTCACTTCGCCATCGACGAAGGCTGAAATCAACTCAGACAATTGATTGTGTGTCAGTCGTTCCATGCGATCCGTCATGCCTTGAGAAAACCCCGACCGAACCTGCATTCAGCCGGGTCAAATCCTCAGTGTCGGGTTTAGCCGCCTGTGGTGAAGCGTGGCCCAGCCGAATCGTTCGAGTTCTCGCCGCCGGGACGGCGGTGCCACACTGTGTCCACCTACTTTTTCCGCCGGCTGTCAGGCCGATCAATGCCCGCGATCCGGATTTCCCCCGGGAATCAGCGCGGCCCGCAAGGCCAGCCGCGCTCGATGAAGTCGCGACTTTACCGTCCCCGACGGTATTTCCAGAATGAGCGAAATCTCCCGATAATCAAGTCCCTCTATGTCCCGAAGCACCACCACTGCTCGATCGTCATCCTCGAGAGTGTGCAAGGCCCCGGCGACTTTTCGAAGCATGTCCGATTCAGCGGCCGACTCATCGGCGCCAGTCTCCGCGGTTCTATCCGACCGGGCGAAGGTCTCGGCCTGGGATCCCTGTAGCGCCTGCTCAATCGAAACTGTGCGATGCCGCGCCGAAGATCGCCGATGGGAAAGGGCCAGGTTAACAGCCACGCGGTAAATCCATGTGTAAAAGGCGCTTTCCCGGCGGAAGCTCGGCAGGGCTTCGTATGCCTTGATGAACGCCTGCTGGGTCAGGTCTCGTGCGTCCTCAAGGTTGCCGCAAATCCGCCAGCACGTATTAAACAGCCGATCCTGATAGCGCAGGACAAGCTCGTTAAACGCCTCCGTCTGACCGTTTTTTACGCGCTCGACCAGTTCGGCGTCGTGCGCCGGGCCGGAGGCTCCAGGAATCCGGTTCATACGCCGGGGCTCCACGGTATTTGACGCCGAACCGGGCCGATCGGTTCTCGACCGGCGAAGCCGGTATAAAGCGGAGGTTACCCGCCGGCATAGCCGGACTAAAGCGGGCGTTACCCGCCCGGAACTTTGGGCTGCCGGACAGGCTCCCTTTCGGCGTGCGGCATTACGGTCCGGATTGTAAGATTATCGGCCCCGAAAATCGATGCCCGCCCCTGTTTTGGTGGCGGGATCGAGTGGTTTCCGGGAATATTGTCGTCAGAACCGAGGAATAATCGCAAAGCCGTGACCTACTTCAATCCCAACGAGCCCGAATGGCGTAACGCCCCGCGAGAGCGCCAGCCCCAGCCCCCCACGTTTCATTGGATTACCGGCCTACTACTGCTCGGACTGATTTTTGCGGTGGTATGGTCGATTGTAGCGCCGGCCCGCCAACGCCCCCTGCACGATCCAAGCGCCCGGCCGCGACCGGTTTTGGCTCGGGGCGAACTCGCCGACGACGAGGCCGCCACGATCGAGATTTTCCAATCGGCATCACCATCGGTCGTCTACATCACCGGCCGGGACGTTCGTCGCGACGCGTTCAGCCTCAATCTATTCGAGATCCCCAGCGGCACCGGAAGCGGTTTCATCTACGATGAGGCCGGACACGTGGTGACCAATTATCACGTGATCGCCGAGGGGCGCCGCTGGACCGTCACACTCGCCGATCAGTCGCAATTCGAGGCGTCCTTTGTCGGAGCCGCCCCGGATGCCGATCTGGCTGTGTTGCGTATTGACGCGAACCTGGAGCAGCTCAAACCGATCGTCGTTGGAACATCCTCCGATCTGCTGGTCGGCCAGAAAGTCTTCGCCATCGGCAACCCCTTCGGACTCGACCAGACTCTGACGACGGGCGTGTTGAGCGCCCTCGGGCGAGAGATTCGAGCCCTGAGCGGCCGACTGATCCACGACGTGATTCAGACCGACGCGGCGATCAACCCCGGAAACTCCGGCGGCCCGCTGCTGGACAGCGCGGGACGACTGATCGGCGTCAACACCGCCATCGCCAGCCCGTCCGGGGCCAGCGCCGGTATCGGCTTCGCAATCCCGGTGGACACCGTCAACCGCATCGTTCCGGAACTAATCCGTCACGGCAAGGTCACGCGCCCGGGATTGGGAGTCGCCGTTTATAACGATGCGGTGTCTCGCACCATGGGCATGAAGGGCGTGCTGATTCAGACTGTTCAGCCCGGATCGGCCGCGGAGCGTGCGGGCCTGCGTGGAACTGAATGGACGGCCGACGGGCGGCTGTCCTACCCCGGCGACCTGATCGTCGCCTTAAACGGCAAGCAGGTCACCGGACAATACGGACTGTTCGACGCTTTGGCGGTCTATAATGTCGGAGACGAGATAACCGTCACCTATATGCGAGGCGAACAGCCTCAAGAGACAAAAGTCCAGCTCCAGTCCCTCAATTGAGGGGCGTGTTGCCCGGCAGGCAAGGATCAACAGAGCCATGATTTACCAGACAACGTTTAGACGATCGTTCGTTTCAGCGGGCTTTTGCTTGTTGTTGTTGATGGTGGGCGCCTGGAGCGAGCCAAAAGAGCAGGCCACAGTCGGGATCCGCTCACAGGATCAAGAGCTTCGTGCGAAGGAATCGGAGCGACTGAGACGAGAGTTTCAAACGCTCGAACACGAGATGGAAGACGCCTACGACACCTATGTCGCGTCCGTGCGCGAGCAGATGATTCGGCGGGCTTCACAGGAATCATCCGCGGAGAAAGCCGAGTCCTCGGAGCCGCCTGACGGCCGCCTGACAATTCTGAAAAAAATGGATGCGGTGGCCGACGCAGCGAAAAGCGATACAGCCAATGGCGAGATCGTAGTCAGGACGTTTCTCTGGTCGGCCGCGTTTCGCCTTGACCCGGACAAGCTCCTGATGAGGCTGGATCGAATCGTGCCCGCCTTTGTCAACGAACCATCCTTGCCCGAAGCGCTGGAGATGGTGCCCGATGTATTTCATCATGCCGCCGGGCCGCAAGACTGGCTGGACCGCCTCGAAAAGATCGACGCCGCCACCACCAATCGCGACGTAAGGCTTGTCGCCGCGTTCTGCATCGGGAAGCTGCGCATGGCCGCCGGCGAACTCGACCTCGCGAAACGCAGCTTCGCCCGCGTCATCGCGTCTGCCAAGGAAAGCCGCGAGGACACCGACGCAGCCGGGTTCTCGGATTCCGCCGCCGCATTTGCCAAGGAGGCCGGAGCCTACGTCTATGAAATCGAATACCTCCAGCCAGGTATGAAGGCCCCGGATTTCTCCGCGACGTCGCTTTACGGAGAAGAGATTTCATTGAAGGACTACCGCGGCAGGGTCGTTCTGATCGACTTCTGGGCCACGTGGTGTCCGCAGTGCCTAGCCGAGCTGCCCAATCTCCGGGCCGCGGCCGCCAAACTGGCCGATCAGCCGTTCGTAATCCTGACCATCTCACTGGACCACTTTCGACAGCCGATCGACGCGGCGATTGCCCGCTACAATATGCCCGGCGTACACATCTGGGACGATCACGACGAAGATTATCCGATTGCCAGAAAGTACAACGCCCAGGCCCTGCCCGTTTCGTTTCTGATTGACCGCAACGGCCTCATTCAGGCTCGCAACGTCTTCGGCGAAAAACTCGTCCCGGCCGTGGAGGCGCTCCTGCCAAGGCCAAGTCAAAAGAGAATGACCGTAACGCACTAGTGGTTGCACACCGCCTACTTTGCGGGTTGTTTATTTTCTTTCCGAGCCGGACTCGTTATTTCCGAGCCGCCCCCGCCGATCAGTACCGCGACAGGTATGGAGCGGGTTTCCTCCCCCCTTGCCAAGGGGGGACCGAGGGGGGTCAATCCGTACCGCGCTCCCAGATCCGAACCATGCCATCCCGCGCTGTTTCCGATCCGCGTCACGACTAACGGACACGCGCCTCTTGCCCCAACGGGGCTACATAATCCAGGCCGGGGTCGATTACACTCGGGATTTGCCAACGTGCGAGCCAGTCACGGTTGCGGATTGCTCCCAAGCCGGGTTCGATTACACTGCCACCTGTGACGCGAAGATGAGCTTCCCAGTTGCGGATTGCTCCCAGGCCGGGGTCGCTTACACTTTTAGTTTTTGTCTGGTCCGCCCTTGCTTCTGTTGCGGATTGCTCCCAGGCCGGGGTCGATTACACTACCAGCAGGTTGCTGTACGCCTGGTTGTCGTTGCGGATTGCTCCCAGGCCGGGGTCGATTACACTGCACAAGACGGGCAGTCCGTGGAGCCACGTGTTGCGGATTGCTCCCAGGCCGGGGTCGATTACACTCGATATGATGGACGCCGAACACCACTACCGGTTGCGGATTGCTCCCAGGCCGGGGTCGATTACACTCAACGTCTGACGATTATCTACTCCAGCCAGTTGCGGATTGCTCCCAGGCCGGGGTCGATTACACACTGGTACAGCAGTGGCACACACACAACACAGTTGCGGATTGCTCCCAGGCCGGGGTCGATTACACTCACTCGGAGGCGCGGGAACAGGAATTACTCGTTGCGGATTGCTCCCAG
>JBGTDB010000094.1:0-2656 GCA_041748515.1 Phycisphaerae bacterium | reverse complement strand
CACGGTCGGGGCGTTCCCCTCGGTGTTCACTTCCACCAATGGGGCCATTCCGTTCTGGCTGGGTTCGGCCGGGATCTGCCTGGTCGTCCTGATGTACGTATTCTCCGGCGGGGTTCGCGGCACGGCCTGGGCCAACACTTTTCAGACCGTGGTTTTCATTGTGCTAGGCCTCGTCACTTTCATCGTGATCGCCGACAAGCTCGGCGGCCCCGTCGAAGCAACCCGCATGGTCCACGAATACAACCCCAGCAAGCTCAAGCGTGGAGCCACGCCGCAAGACCTGGAACAATACGAACAGAAACTCGCCGAGTGGGAGGCCGATCCGGAAGAGGCTGTGGTAAAGCCGATGGAGCCGCACCACCTCACCCAGCTCCAGTTTTTCACCTACATGCTGATTCCGCTCAGCGTGGGCATGTTTCCGCACCTGTTCCAGCACTGGCTCACGGCGAAGTCCGCCCGGACGTTTCGACTGTCGGTCGTCGCCCATCCATTCCTGATTTTCATAGTCTGGATACCGTGCGTGTTGATCGGCGTGTGGGCCACGTCGGCCGTTGTCAACGGACAGCCCGTGATTCCACCCGATTTTGAAGACCCCAACAAAGTCCTCGCCCTGATGGTGCGAAAGCTCTCGCACCCGGTACTCGGAGGCTTTCTAACAGCCGGCGTGCTGGCGGCGATCATGTCCAGTCTTGATTCGCAGTTTCTCTGCGTGGGCAGCATTTTTACCAACGACATCGTTTCGCATTACATCACTCACGATCGCCTGACGGATCAACAGAAAGTGATGTGGGGGCGGGCGTTTGTGATTGGCATCGTTGCTGTTACCTACCTTGCCGCGCTCGGACTCCAACAGACCCGCGGCGTTTTCCAACTGGGCGTGTGGTGCTTCACCGGCTTTGCCAGCCTGTTTCCGCTGGTTTTCGCGGCACTGTATTGGCGGCGCGTAACCAAGGCCGGGGCGTACGCCTGCGTCATCACCGTCGCGGCGACCTGGATCTGGCTTTTCTGGAAGTCGGATCTTGGGGCCAACAGCGGATTTCTTGTTTGGGGCATGATGCCCGTCGTGCCGATCTTCTTCTCCGGCCTGATTGCCCTGGTGATTGTGTCCCTCGTCACGCGGCCGCCCTCCCAACGGACCATCGACAAGTTCTTTCGCAGGCCCAATCCACAAATTCCCCGCTGAATGAACTCGATTGACCGCCAACGTGCGTTCGACCGATTTCTCAGCCCAATTGCGCTTCTCAGGTGCTACCCCACTTTGAAACCACCCGAGATAACGGTCAAAAGCGTTGACTCCGCACTTGGTCTGGATTAACCTGACAGCACCCTGTTCTTTACCTGCCGGACTGGGAGAAGGTCGTACTTACGGGGACCAGTCATGAAACCAAACAGCCGAATCGAGTTCAAACTGCTGCCGAGATTTCTGTCGTTCATCTTCATGGCATTCTTGACCGGCGCGGCCGTGGGCGATCCGCTCGGCGCGGGTGATGGCGTCTATTACCGAATGGGGCCGGATGCCACGTTCCAGGAAGGATGTTTCGAGCCCTGCGCGTGCCCAATCGGTCCCGAGCGGCCCGTCATCGGCGCGTTCAAACTCGTCCACGCGGGCCTGATTGACGGGATGCATGTTTACGGGGTTCACGACCTAAACCTCCGTCTTCCGGACAACGCCGTTCCGCATCGCATAAACGGATACGGCGTCTATCGCATCGGCAGCCCCGACGCGACGACGGTGCTCATGCACCGGATGCAGCTCACCCTGCACATGGGCGGAAACGCCGTTCAGGAGTTCGACAGCGGCTGGCTCCACTTCGCCCAGAGTACGCCGACCGAAATCAACATTGTCGTTTCGATCAACGGCCTGTATTGCCTGGACCAGGTGATTCGGATCGATGCCGATTGCGTTTCCAGCGCCGACGTTGTGCCCTACGCCCTGGATTTCGGCAGCACCTATCAGCACGGCTGCTTCGATCCCTGCGATTGCATCTTGGAAGACGAGCGGCCGATGATCGGCGAATTCACACTCGTGAAACTATCCGATGACGGCAACCTTCGTGAGTATGCGGTGATGGGCGTCGATTGGCTGGCCCTTTCGCCCCACATGGCCACGGGAACTTTCCTTCATGGAAACGGATTCTATCGCAACGGCGGCAACGCCCTGGGACAGCATCAAATGGGCCTTGACCTGGTCGCTGGCGATGATCCTCCGGCTCACTGGGACAGCGGAATGGTCGGCGGCGGAGGCCTGTTCCCGGTCATCGACATCACCATGACGCGAAACAACTTCGTGTGTCTCGATATGGTTCTGCACATCGTCGCCCGGCCGAACACCGGCGAGATTTGCGGCGGATTCGTCGGAATCCCATGCGAGGATCCAAACGACTTCTGCAACTTACCGATCGGCGATTGCTGCTGCGACTTTCTTGGAACCTGTACGCCGCGCCCCGATGCCTGCCCTGAAAATTGGGATCCGGTGTGCGGCTGCGACAACGTCACGTATGGGAACGTCTGCGAGGCCGCTCGCGAAGGCGTTTCAATTCAACATTTGGGTGCTTGCGGCGAGTCCTGCGGAAGGCCGGACGATCCTCCCTGCCCCAACGATTCTTTCTGCAAATTCCGCACAGGAAGCTGCGGCCCGACCCAAACAGGCGGCGGC
>JBGTDB010000093.1:0-13867 GCA_041748515.1 Phycisphaerae bacterium | reverse complement strand
GGGGTGGACGTTCTTCCGCCGTGGCTGGCGATCCATTGTGACTCGTCACTTGAACATGTTCACGCTGATCGCCATCGGCGTGGGCGCGGCTTACACCTTCAGCGCCGTGGCGTTGCTCGTGCCCGGACTATTTCCACACTCGATGCAACATGGGGGCAAGGTCGCCATCTATTTTGAGGCCGCGGCGGTGATCGTCGTATTGGTACTCCTGGGACAGGTGCTCGAACTGCGTGCCCGCAGCCGCACCGGTAGCGCAATTAAGGCACTACTCAACCTCGCACCGCCGACCGCGCGACAAGTCGCACCGGGGGGCGATCATGAAGTTCCGCTCGGCGAGGTCAAAGCAGGCGATTGGCTGCGCGTCGTTCCAGGCGACAAAGTGCCCGTCGACGGCGAGGTGGTCGAGGGTCACTCCAGCGTCGAAGAGTCCATGATCACCGGGGAACCGTTCCCGGTGGAGAAAGCTGTTGGCGACAAGGTGACGGGCGGTACCGTCAATGGCCCCGGCAGTTTCGTCATGCGCGCCGACCGAGTGGGTAGCGACACATTGCTCGGGCAGATTGTAAACATGGTTGCCGATGCCCAGCGCAGCCGAGCGCCCATTCAAGCGCTCGCTGATAAGGTCGCCGGTATCTTTGTGCCGGCAGTTCTGGCGGTCGCGGTGCTCACGTTCGTCATTTGGATGTGGTTAGGGCCGGAGCCCAAGCTCGCGCACGCCATCGTCAATGCCGTCGCGGTCCTCATCATCGCGTGCCCGTGCGCCCTCGGCCTGGCTACGCCCATGTCCATCATGGTCGGCGTCGGACGCGGCGCGCTGGAAGGCGTGCTGGTAAAAAGCGCTGAGGCGCTAGAGCGCTTGGAGAAAGTTGATACGCTCGTCGTGGACAAAACGGGCACGCTCACGGAAGGCAAACCCAAGCTCATGGATGTCCTTCCCGTCGACGGCTTCGACGAAAAGGAGTTCCTGCGTCTGGTCGCATCACTGGAGCAGAACAGCGAACATCCGCTTGCCGCCGCGATTGTGCAGGGCGCAAAGGAGAAAGATATCGCTTTCGACGACGTGGAAGACTTTCGTTCGGTGACGGCGGGAGGTGTTGCCGGTACCGTCGCCGGTCGAGCGGTGATGGTCGGCAAACCGGATTTCCTGCGAAACGAAAAAATCACCGGCATGGAGCCGCTGGAAGCCTCAGCCGTCAAGCTCCAGGAAGACGGTAAGACCGCGATGTTTGTCGCTATCGACGGCAAACCAGCCGGAATCCTCGCCGTAGCAGACCCGATCAAATCTACGACGGCCGAAGCCATCGGAGCGCTTCACGCCCTCGGGCTGGAACTCGTCATGCTTACGGGAGATAATCGCCGCACTGCCGCCGTGGTGGCCAGACAACTGGGGCTTGATGCGTTGGAAGCGGAGATCGAACCAGCCGGGAAGGTTGCCTACGTCAAAAAACTACGGGCAGGAGGCAAGCATGTTGCGATGGCCGGCGACGGCATAAACGATGCACCTGCCCTCAGTGAAGCGGAAGTGGGAATTGCCATGGGCACCGGCACCGACGTGGCCATGCAAAGCGCGGGCATCACCCTCCTGAAAGGCGACCTGCGCGGCATCGCCAAGGCTATCCGACTCAGTCGCGCCACCATGCGGAACATCCGGCAGAACCTGTTCTTCGCCTTTCTTTACAACGCTCTGGGTATACCGGTGGCCGCTGGGGTGCTCTACCCGTTCTTCGGCTTGCTGCTCAGCCCGATCATTGCCGGCGCGGCGATGAGTCTGAGTTCTGTGTCAGTAATCGGAAACGCGTTACGACTTAGGCGCACACCGTTGTGACACTAGGCCCAAAACAAGCGTGTTCTTCTCGCGTTTCCTTTCGCCTGGAGGATTACGGAACGCAAGCGCGGCGTTCCCGCGGCGGGCGATGCCGGCCGTGTCGTGATGCTTCGCTGTGTTGATTCCGATCGACACCTCAGTCGGATATTCTCAAGGGTCTTCGCCAGCCGGAGCGTCCGTGCTCCGGCGCCGGGTCATCGGCTTCAGCAACGCATGGGGATTCGCAGTGCATCCACGCCGCAGGGCCGCGGCATTACCACGAATTACGGGTTGTGTTGGCTTTCAACCGATCCGGGCTCGCCGAGCTTGGGCGCGATCGCCGCCATCACCATTGGAATTTCCGTCGCTTCATCAAGCCGGCTCAGCAGGCAGTGGCACGTGGTCGGGTCGGTCAGGTGGACCAGTTTCCACTCGCCGACCTGGACCTTGTGGCCGCAATGTTCGCCGATTACACATGGATAGTTCTCATGCGATCCGAACTTTTCGTGCCTCATCGGCCGGTGGAACACGGCGGCAAGGAACTCGCCATCCCTTTCGTAGGCGGTGGCGATGCCCTTCGTGCCGCCGATTCGGAGCTCATAAACGGATTGCAATCGGAATCCGCCCGGCAGTACCGCCGGCGTGTCGAAGTTCAGTTCGGGCGCGAACCGCTTCGCTGCCACCGGCGTGGTAGGCTTGGCATCGTAGCGAACGAGAAACTTCCGGAAGGCCTTTTGCGCGTCGAGGGGAAGCGCATCCAGAAGAACACGGAAATCGACCGTCGTTGCCTGGGCGCTCGGTTCCAACGACGAAATCCCGAATAACCCCAAGCCCACAACCAACACGATGGCCGCGGCGATCGCCCAAGGCGGGATCCGCCAGCGTACTCGACGTGGTGCCCCTGAAACCGCGGCAACCCGTCCGCTCTGAGCCTCACCCAATCTGCCCTCGATTCGGGCCCACAACGACGGAGGAACGTCCGTAGACTTAAGCTCCGCAATCCCCGCCGCGAGTTTTCGCAGCTCGTCGAGTGCGCTGCGGCAGCTTGCGCATTGCTCAACGTGCAATTCGACTCCCGCCCGATCGGACTTGGGCAGTTCCGAGTCGAGGTACCGTCCTAGTTGCCGTTCTATCAGTTCGCACAGCATTGAACGGATTCCCCAAGCGCCGGGCTCGGGCGCCGCGCCAGGCAGACCCCTTGATTGGGATCGCAAGACACTTAATTAGATGCACGAGTGTCGGCGTTCCTTCCGCCTACCCGTAACTGTCTCGCAAAATTTCCCGTAGCCGGTCGCGGGCACGGTTGAGTTTCGACGCCACCGTGCCCTCGGCACACTCCAAGACTTCGGCGATGCGCCGATAATCAAGCTCCTCTTGATACCGCAACAACAGGATTGCCCGATCTTCGGATGCCAATTCCGCCATCGCTCCTTCTATGTCCAATCGCACGTCCGTTGTGGGCTCCGGAACTTCCGCTGGTCGAGTGGGCGCTAACTCTTGCAGCTTCAGTGCGGACGTGCCCTTACGACGACGGAGCTGCATCGCTTGATTGACGGCGATTCGATAGAACCAAGTCCCGATTTCCGACCGTCCATTGAATTGGCCCAAGCCCTGGAGGCCCTTCACGTAGGTTTCTTGCATGAGATCGATGGCGTCGTCAGGATTGCCCGTCATGCGAAGAAGGAGGCGATAGATGGGCGTGGACGTTCGCTCAAACAGCTCACGTTGAGCGTCGCGCTCGCCCGCTCGGCAACGATCGATCAGGACTTTTTCGTTCACGCGCGCCTTGCTCGCCTTCGTCCGGGCTAGGCCGGCCGCGTGCAGGCCTATCCGATCGGTCGATGATAAGTCCGAAGAACCTGAAATCCAACCGATCGTCCCACGCAGGCCCTCGCCCTGTCCGCCGCCCGGGCGGCGTCCGACTCCTGGCTCGCGGCGATTCAGGATCTCGTACGGATCCTTCAGGACGCCTAATCTCGGCCCAGGGGGATCGCCTGCCGGACTTTTTTCCGACGGTGTGGAAGGAATCCCGACTCCCGTGCATCAAACTGAAGGTAGGGGTTGGGACCGTGTGGTTTGGGCGGGATATCCACAGGCTTTGTAACCAAGGAGATTCTTGACGATGAACCGCTTCGCAATGCAAATGTTGATTGGATCGGCTTTCACAATCGGGCTGGCTCTGACGCCGGCGATGGCCCAGCACGAGGGTCATGGACAAGGTCACGGCGACCATCCGCACAGGGAGAAGGCGTCCACGCCGACCCCCCTGCCTCAGTGCCCGGTGATGGACGAACCGATCAACTTCGCCGTGAGCGTGGCGACCGACAACGGTCCGGTCTTTTTTTGCTGTAAGGACTGTGTCTCCAAGTTTCAGGCCAATCCTGCGAAATATGCAACGAAGGTGGCCGCCCAACGAAAGGCCCTGGCCGATCGTGCAAAGGTTCAGGTGATCTGCCCCGTTTCCAAGGAGCCGGTCGATCCCGAGGTGTTCGTCGAGAGCGGAGCCCAGAAGGTCTATTTCTGCTGCAGGGGGTGCGTGAACAAGTATCAGCGTGAGCCCGCCAAGTATGGGTCCGCCCTCGCCAACAGCTATACGTACCAAACGAAGTGTCCCGTGATGAACGAGGACATCGACCCGAAGTCGTTTGCGACCGCGGGCAACGGCATGAACATCTATTTCTGCTGCAAGGGATGCGACAAGAAGTTCTTCGCAGATCCTGCCAAATATGCACCCCATCTGATTGCCCAAGGGTTCACCGTCAACCCGAAAGAGATGACGCACGGTCCGGCGGGCGAGAAAAAAGGCCACGATCACGGCGGGCACGACCACGGCGGACACGATCACGATCATTGATTCGCGATTGTTGTCGGGACGGCCGGCGGTTCCTCGCAAGAGCGGCTAGCGCCCCAGGCCGCACCTATCCGTTTTCTGCGGCGGCGCGGAATGACGACGGCGCCGCGGGCCATGGCAGCGCTGAAACGGGCTTTTCCCAAGGGCCGACCCAATGAGGCATTGCGGGAGCAACATCTCAAACGCACGCCTGAAGCGGCTCCCCCGCGCGCTAGCAGCGGTGTGTCTCGCATGGCTTGCCGGCGGCAGCCGCTTGGTTCTCGCCCAGGCGCCGATAAACAAGTTCTGTCCCATGATGACGCTGGAGGAAGTCGACCCGGCGATCACGGCGCAGTTCCGCGGTCAAACCGTTGCCTTTTGTTGCGATACCTGCCTGAAGAAGTTTCAGGCGAACCCGGAACGATACGCCGGCAGCTTGACTGCGCTTGGTGCCGGGTCCGATCACCAGGCGGAGCATGACCACGCATCGCAGGCGGAGGATTCGAGCACCGAGCATGACCAGGAATCCAATCAAGGGATGATGCCGTTCCTCGCCCGAATTCACCCCGTTGTCGTTCACTTGCCGCTCGCGGGCGTACCGATCGCGGCGGTCGCCCTGTTGGCCTGGATCGCCAGTCGAAAGCGGGCGTTCGCCGCGGCCGACGTGCCGCCGATTCTGCTGGCCGCGGCATCGTCCATTCTCGCTGTGATTACGGGCAATCTGTCCCACGATTCCATGCGCTTTTCGGACGCGCTGCACGAGTACGTAGAGTGGCACGAATACGCGGGCACGACCCTCATGGTACTTCTACTGTGTCTCACGACCATTCGTCTGTGGTGCTGGCGTCGGCTGGACGGGGCATGGCTTGGCGTTTATCTGGGCGGATTGCCCGTTGGTGTCGGTTTGGTTGGCGTCTTCGGATTCCTGGGTGGCAGCCTGGTTTTCGGTCCCGATCATCTGTGGCCGTAATTCTCGAAAGCTACGGCACTTTCCCGACAAGGGCCAGGCAACTCGAAGGTCAACTGGTTCGGGAGGTTCTGGGAAATGGTTGAATTGCGGGTTCGTTTCCGATCTGCGGTGGGGTTCGTGTTGACCATCGCTGGGTTCGCAATCCTCAGTCAAGGCTGTGCGTTGTATCGCGACGGTTCCCAGGAAGTTGCGACCTACATTCAGCAACGCGCCGCGGTACGAGCATCGGATGGTGCCGCCTACGCTCGACTGCCCGCATCTGGAAAAGAACCATCGACGCCGGCGGAGGAAATCGCGGAGCCTCGGACGCTCGAAGTGCTGCGCGACTTCATCGTGGTCGCTCTGGAAAACAACCCTGACATCAAGGCGGCCGAGGAGACGGCACGATCCAAGGTGGAGCGTATTGTTCAGGCGACGGCCCTGCCCGACCCGATGATCACGACGAAGACGCTTCCCGAACCGGTACGAACAGCCGAAGGGGACAATTTCTTCATACTCGGAATCAGTGAACGGTTTCCGGTGCCTGGGAAGCTCGACCGGGCCGGACGCATCGCCCTCGAAGAAACCCGCGCCGCGTTGCAGCGCTTGCAAGAGGCGCGTCTTCAAGTCATCGCCGAGGTCAAGCGGGCCTATTTTCAGTTATATGTTTTGGACAGAAGCCTCGACATCACGCAGGAGAACCAACGGCTGCTGCGAGGACTTATCGACGTCGCTCGCGTCCAGGTGGCCGCCGGCCGACGCCCACAGGATGACGTCTTGCGCGCCCAAGTCGAACTCAGCAGCCTCGAGGCCGAACTCATCGGGCTTCGGCAGCGCCGGGTCACCTTCGCTGCGCGGCTCAACGAGTTGCTTAATCGATCCGCAACCACGGAGGTGCCATCGCCCGATGGCTTTGATGTTCGCCACGCCGACCTTCGCCTCGATCAGCTTCTGGCCAAGGCCACCGATGCCAATCCGGCGCTGAAGCGTCTTCAGCATCAGATTGAGCGGGAAAAGCACGCTGTGGAGCTCGCCAAACTTGCATACTGGCCAGATTTCACGCTGGGCTTCGAGTGGATGTACATGGAGCCGCGAGACGCGTTCCGCCCGCCTCCGAATGCGATGACGGGTCAACGTCCGGTCGTCTCGACCATGAGCGAGGACGGCACGGACAATTGGGCCATTACCTTCGGATTTACACTCCCGATCTGGTTCGACAAAATCAAGGGCGGAATCAACGAGTCGAAACACAGGCTTATGGCAACCCGTCAGGCGTACGCCGCCACACAAAACAGAGTTGAGTTCCAAATCATGGATGCCCTGGAGCGTGTCCGCGCACAGCGGGAACTTGCCCTGCTTTTCGATAGCACGATCATCCCACAGGCGCATCAAACGTACAGGGTCTCCCAGGCTTCGTACATCGCGGGCTCGAGCGATTTTCTCTACGTTATCGATAATTGGCGCAAGTGGCTGGTTTTCACGATTCAATACCATCGCTCCTTGGGCGAGCTGGAGCGAAGTGTCGCCGACCTGGAGGAGGCCATCGGGCTCAGCCTGCCCGAATTGGGAGAGCCGTAAATGAATCTGGCACGACAATCAGGCCGCCTGAGCGAGGCACCGGCGCGTTGGCAATCCACACGGCGAGGCGCAAGGGTATTGATGACCGTGCTGGTTGCTATTGCGGCGCTTGTTGCCGGCCTGGCCGGTGGGCGCTGGCTGACCAAGCCTGGCGATGCATCCGGTGTACGCGTCGGCGCCGCGGGGGACGCGACGGCCGGCGGCGATGAGCAGTGGTACACCTGCGGGATGCATCCCAATGTCCTCCAGAAAGGCCCGGGCGATTGCCCGATCTGCCACATGAAGCTGACCCCCGTCAAGAAACAGGACGAGCAACGGGGAGGCGCCACGTCTGTCCAGGAGCGCAAGGTTCTCTATTGGCGCGCGCCGATGGATCCCAACTACATTTCGGAAACGCCCGGGAAGAGTCCTATGGGCATGGATCTCGTGCCGGTTTATGCCGACGAGGACGAATCGCCTTCCGCGCATACCATCCGGATCGATCCGGTGACGATTCAGAACATGGGCATCCGCACCGGGGTCATCAGGCGAGGCTCGCTCGTCAAAGTGATTCGCACCATCGGTCGCATCGATTACAATGAGCAATCGGTCGCTTTCATCAATACGAAGTTCAAGGGATGGATTGAGCGGCTCTATGTCGATCAAACCGGCCAGCACATTTCCAAAGGTCAAGAGCTCTTCGAGATCTATTCGCCGGAGCTGTACGCCGCCCAGGAAGAATACCTGGCGGCCACTCGCAACTTGCCCTTGATGGAGGGAAGTACGTTCCCGCCGGCGATTGAAGATGCAGCCCGGCTCGTGGACGCCGCGGTTACGAAGCTCAAGTACATGGACGTGTCGGACGAGCAAATTGCTGGCATTCGGGACGCGAAAAAAGTCGAGAAATCGCTGACCATTCACTCGCCCGCCGAAGGGATCGTCACGGAGAAGATGGCCATCGAAGGCATGTACGTCATGCCCGGCATGCGTCTGTTCACAGTCGCGGATCTGTCACGAATCTGGGTGTATGTGGATATCTATGAATATCAACTGCCGTGGGTGTACGTCGGCCAACTGGCGCGGATGACGCTTCCGTACGTCGCTGGACGGGAATTTATGGGAAAAGTTGTCTATGTCTATCCGTATCTGGAGCCGCAGACACGGGTCATCAAGATTCGCCTTGAGTTCGAGAACCCTGATCTTGAGCTAAAGCCCGGCATGTACGCCAACGTCAAGCTCGAATCCGAATTATCCCGCCAGGCGCTGCTCATTCCCCGCGAAGCCTACATCGACAGCGGCGAACGAAAGGTCGCATTCGTGGATCGCGGCGGCGGTAAGTTCGAACCTCGTGACATTCAGACCGGCGTCGAAGCGGAAGACGGGATGGTCGAAGTGCTCCACGGGCTGGACGAAGGCGAGGTCGTCGTCACGAGCGGCCAGTTCCTTCTTGACGGCGAGAGTAAGCTCAAAGAGGCGGTGGCCAAGATGATGGAGACCGAACTCGCCAGGACCACGAAGCGCGATCCTGACGCGAAGTCCGTAGCGGCGTCGCAGGAGCATGCCGCGATGACCATGTCCGAAGTTGCGAGAACCATGCCGGCGGACGCCGCGTACGCTTGTCCCATGGAGGCACATCCCGACGAAAGCGATGCGGCCAACCGGGGCCCGTATTTTTCCGCGCAAGCCGGCGAATGCCCTCGCTGCGGGATGAAACTCAAACCCCTGGGTCAGCTTTCGTGGACGAAGCCATACACGCGCAAACACTGACATCGGAGACAGCGATGCGACGAGCCATTGTTTGTTTGTTCATTGTTTTCCTGTCCGGACGGCACGCGGAGTCGCAGGAAGCTGCCCTATCCAACAGCGGCATTCCCTGGGATGCAAAGTACGCGTGCCCCATGGAAACGCATCCAGACGAGGCCGATCCCTCCAAGCAAGGCGCGTACTTTTCCGCGCAACCAGGAAAGTGCCCATCGTGCGGAATGGAATTGAAAGCCCTGGGGGAACTTGCTTGGGTGCGCCTCCGGCAAGCGGCTCAGGGCGCCGACGTGGCGTACACATGCCCGGATCACCAGCATATCTTCTCGAAAAACAGCGGTGAGTGCCCGCGTTGCGGACGCGGCCTGATGCCCTTCAGGGTCATGTATACGTGTCCCGATTCGAAGCACGCCGATGTGATTCGAACATCCTCCGGAAACTGCCCGCATTGTGGCCGCGGCCTCGCGGCGTATCGAGGGGTGTGGCTCGACGAGAGCATGGCCGAACATAATCTTCCGCTCTCTCCCGGGCTCGCCCAAGCGGCGCCGTTCCGCTGTCCGCTGCATCCCTTGGTACACAGTGACAAGCCGGGCGCATGCACCATCTGCGCCGGCCAACTGGAAAGTACGGAACCCCAAGCGGCGGGTGACATTGCGACGATTCCGTCGAATGCCCAGTACACCTGCCCAATGCAGGAATGTCGGCAGTTTTCCGACGAACCCGGCAGATGCGCCGTGTGCGGCATGCGACTCAAGCCGATCGATCAGGTGGCTTGGGTGAAGGAAATGCGTGACCGCGCGCCGGGCGAGAATCGACCGGGTTACGTGTGCCCGATGCATCCGAAGGAGGTCACGTCGAGCCAGCCTGGCCCTTGCTCGATTTGCGGAATGCAACTCGTTCACGCGGCCACCTTCTCATGGCCCCAAGAAGCCCCCGAGCATGTCGCCGCGCAAGTAAACTACCTCATCGAGCATTATCTCGAATTGCAATCGCTGCTCGCTTCGGATCGCATTACAGACGTCGCGCGACAGGCCTTGGCTCTTGTTTCGGCAAGCGACGAACTTGCAAAACACATCGAGGATTCGAATGTCACTGAATCCCAAAAGCTTAGGACAGCGGCCGAGCGCCTACGGGCGGGCGCGCTCAAGATCAGGGGCAAGGATCTTGAGCAAGACCGGATAACCTTCGTGGAACTCAGCGCCGCCATGAATGAAGTGATTGATTTTGCCCGCCCAAGCCGCGACCGCTGGCCCAAGCTTTACATTTTCCACTGCCCTATGAGCAAGGGTGATTGGATTCAGAGTAGCCAGGAAAAGCGGAATCCCTACTACGGCTTCAAGATGCTCACCTGCGGCGAACTGAAGGACGTGAAGTAAGCAGGCGGAATCGCACGGGTGCCACTGGGCGGGAGATCCAATGATCGCCAAGATCATCGAATACTGCTGTCGGAACCGTTTGTTGGTTCTGATTCTTACGTTTTTCATCGTTCTGGGCGGCATCTGGACCATCTACAACATCCGTCTCGATGCCATCCCCGATCTTTCCGACGTTCAGGTCATTATCTTCACGGAGTACCCCGGCCAGGCGCCGCAAGTCGTCGAGGACCAGGTCACGTATCCGCTCACGACCTCGATGCTCGCCGTTCCCTACGCCAAGGGCGTGCGCGGCTACTCCATGTTCGGCTACTCATTCGTCTACATCATCTTCGAGGATGGCACGGACATGTACTGGGCGCGTTCGCGCGTCCTCGAGTATCTCAACTATGTATCCAGCCGACTTCCCAGGGGAATAACACCCCAACTCGGCCCGGATGCAACGGGCGTAGGCTGGGTCTATGAGTATTCTCTGCGCAACGGTTATTACTGTCCCGATCACCCCGACGGAATGTATCGTCATTACAACGAGCCCGGTACCTGGTTTGCCACACTCGAAGACGCCCCCGAGCCGATGCGCGAGAAGCTCGAACGTGTTCGCATGTTCAAACACGGGGGCAAGTGTCCGTGGGATGGCAAGACGGACCTCGTCCTGGCCGAGTACGATCTCTCCGAGCTTCGCAGCTTGCAGGACTGGTACTTGCGCTACGAACTCACGGCGGTGGACGGCGTATCCGAGGTCGCCGCCGTGGGCGGTTTCGTGCGGCAGTATCAGGTTGTCGTCGACCCGGATCGATTGCTTGCCTATGACATTTCGCTCAATCAGATCAAGATGGCCATCCGGGCCTCCAACAACGACGTCGGCGGCCGTGTCCTGGAGATGTCCGAAACCGAGTACATGGTTCGTGGCCGCGGGTATCTGGCTGCGCTTACACCGAAACAAATCCAGGATGCGAAGAAAGTAGGCACTCCGATTTGGCGCGTCCGGTCCGAACAGGGACTTGAAGACCTGCGCAAGATCGTGGTCCGCGCCACGCCGACGGGCACACCGGTCTACCTGCGTGACATCGCCGATGTTCAACTTGGTCCGGAAATGCGCCGTGGACTGGCCGAGGCCGACGGAGAAGGCGAGGTCGTCGGCGGAATCGTCGTCATGCGCTTCGGCGAGAACGCCCTACAGGTCATCCGCAACGTCAAACAGAAAATCGACGAACTCAAGCAGGGCCTGCCGCCCGGCGTGGACATTGTCACCGAATACGACCGTTCCGGCCTTATCGAGCGCGCGGTGCTAACACTCACCGATACGTTGATCAAGGAAATGATCGTCGTCGGACTCGTGTGCATTCTGTTCCTGTTACACGCCCGGAGCGAGTTGGTGGCCATATTCGTCCTGCCCACCGGCCTGCTGTGCGCACTGATCGTGATGCACTACCTGGGGTTCAACGCCAACATCATGAGCCTCGGCGGACTGGCGATTTCGATCGGCGTGATGGTCGATTCGTCGATTGTCATGGTGGAGAATTCGCACAAACACCTGGACCGCGAGGAGGACCGCATCCACGCGGAGCTTGCCGCTGGCCGCACGCCCGTACATCGCCCGCGAGTTGAGCTCATCATTGACGCGGCCAAGGAAGTCGGCCCGACGCTGTTCTTCTCGCTTCTAATCATCACCGTGAGCTTCCTGCCCATCTTCGTCCTCGGCGAACAGAGCGGGCGAATGTTCAAGCCGCTCGCATACACGAAGACCTTCGCAATGGCCGCAGCTTCCGTTCTGGCAATCACCATTATCCCGGTCCTCATGCTCTCGCTCATCACGTCACGGGTGCTCCCGAAGCAATGGGGGTGGAAATGGAACCTGGCGATCACCATGGCGGCGATGTTCATTCCGGCGGGCATCCTGGGCGTGGTTCCCCTCGGACCCTACGAACCGCACCGACGGTGGTTCGTGCTGGCGTGGGTGATCCTACTGGGCATGTTGCTTGTCCCGCAGAAGATCTTCCACGAGCGGGCGAATCCGATCAGCAAGCTCCTCCAGTGGCTGTATCACCCGTTCTTCGGGCTCGCGATGCGGCACCGCAAGAAGCTCATTCTGCTTGCGATCATGTTCGCCATTAGTGGTCTTTTTCCTCTCCTGGGAACGCGAAACGTCCCTTGGATCGGCCAGCCATTGGCGAGAGCTTTTCCGCAACTCGTATCTGTTTTCCCAGGACTTGGACGCGAGTTCATGCCCCCCTTGGACGAGGGCGACCTGCTCTACATGCCCACCACCGATCCGGCCATCAGTATCACCAAGGCTCGCGAACTCCTACAGCAGACCGACGCGC
The DNA here is from genome assembly GCA_041748515.1 of Phycisphaerae bacterium. Classification (GTDB taxonomy): domain Bacteria; phylum Planctomycetota; class Phycisphaerae; order UBA1845; family UBA1845; genus JBGTDB01. The sequence goes on along the minus strand of JBGTDB010000093.1, from coordinate 1,272 downwards.
TCATCGCCAGCTTTCCGGAAGTGCACCACGTGTTCGGCAAGATCGGTCGGGCAGAAACCGCAACCGACCCAGCGCCGCTTTCGATGATCGAGACCACGATCATGCTTGAGCCCAACCGCGAAAAGTGGCGCAAACGACACATCGAGCGGTTCCACAATTCCTGGCCGGAGTGGTTGAGCAAGTGGACCGGCATGCAATGGCTGTTCCCGGCGGAGCGCCCCATCACGATCGAGGAGCTTTCCTACGGCTACGAGGATCGCGGCCAGCACATTCCGGGCTTAAATGAGGTCGTGAACTTCCCTGGCGTCACCAATGCCTGGACCATGCCTATCAAGACTCGCATTGACATGCTGTCCACTGGAATCAAGACACCGGTGGGCATCAAGATCATGGGCGAAAATCTCGATGTCCTGGCCGATCTGGCCGAGCGCATTGCGGCCGAGGTGCGCACCCTGCCCGGCACCCTCAGTGCGTACCCGGAGAAGACGGTCGGGGGAATGTACGTTGACTTCGACATTAACCGCGACGAAATCGCCCGATATGGCCTCCGAATAGAGGACGTCCAGGACGTTATTCTGTCGGCACTGGGGGGAATGAACATCACCTGGACGGTGGAAGGTCTGGAACGATATCCGGTCAACCTGCGCTACAAACGCGAGCTGCGCGACAACCTCACTGCCCTGAAACGCACCCTTGTTTCGACGCCTTCCGGTGCACAGGTTCCTCTGACCCAGGTCGCCGATCTTCGAATCGTCAAGGGACCGCCGATGATCAAGAGCGAGAACTCCCGTAAGACCGCCTGGATCTATGTAGACTTGACCACCACCGACATCGTCGGCTGGATCAACCGGGCCAAAGCGCGCGTCGTGGAGATGATCGATCTGCCGGCAGGATATAATATCGTCTGGTCCGGGCAGTACGAATACATTCAGTCCGCAAATCGCCGGCTTATGGTCGCGGTGCCCGCGGCTTTGGTGGCCATTATCTTTCTGCTGTACGTGGTGACGCGTTCCTGGTTCCGCACAGTGTTGACGCTTGTCACTTTTACGTACACCCTGGCCGGTTCGTTCTGGTTCTTGTACGTCCTGGACTACGACATGTCCCTGGCCGTGGTTGTGGGGCTGATAGCATTGGCCGGGCTGGACGCCGAGACGAACCTAGTGATGCTACTTTATCTGGATAACGTGTACGACACCTCCAAATCGCAAGGGCGCATGCGGCACTTACAGGACCTCTGGGATGCGATCTACGAAGGAGCGGTGATGCGCATTC
>JBGTDB010000092.1:0-3691 GCA_041748515.1 Phycisphaerae bacterium | reverse complement strand
GCCCGACCAGCCGCTTGCCCGCGACCGTGTGATCCAGGCCGAAAACTTCCTGCTCGGCCGTGCAGACGCACATCCGACGCGCCCGGACCCGCTCTATCACTCGCGCGTAGCTTTTGGGAAGGGTGAATTCCAGGGCGATCTTGCCTATGTCGTGCATCAGCCCGCAGACAAACGCGTCGCCGGCGAGCGCCTTTTTGCCAAGTTTCTCGGCGATCCATTCACTCGCGCATGCCGCGGCGATGCCGTGCAGCCAGAATTGCGTGCGGACGTCCTGATCGGACGACGAAACGCGCGATGCGAACAGATCGAATACCTCGCTGCATAACACGGCATTGCGCACCGCGTTGAACCCCAGGAGGGTCACAGCACGTGAGACGCCGATGTCCTTCTGCTGAACGCCGAGGTTTGCCCGGCGGACCATTCGCAGGATTCCCGCGGAAAGCGCCGGATCCAATTCAATGATTTCGACCAGATCGGAGGCGGAAGTGTTGTCGCTGGCCGCAAGGGACAGAACACGAATGGCAATTGGTCCCAGTGTGGAAAGCCGATCGAGCTGATGGAGAATCAGTTCCACTCGCTCACGCGAGGCGCCGGACCCACCGTATTCGGCCTCGTCGCCGGGCGCAGCCCGCTTATACCCGGCTTCGCCGGCGGGCACAGCCCGCTTAAACCCGGCTTCGCCGGGTGTCTGGGTCGGGCCGGGCACTTTGTTGCCCGTTCCTGTTTCGGATCCGCGCGTGGGATCCGGCGTGACCGAGACGCTCATGGCACCCCCACATCAAGCAAATCAGGAGCCGGCCCCTGCGGCTCATCAGACATTAGGAGCCCACGGCAGAAGTCGGTGGACACAGTGTGGCACCGCAGTCTAGGTGATGAAAACAGGGGCGAGACCCCCCATGCCACACTTTTCACCACAGGCTGCTGGATCAACCGGTAGCGACGTGCAGTTTTCCTAAGCTTCCGGAGTTCCGGCGAGCGGCGCGACCATTCATCGATGCAGTTACGATGACGCGATTCGAGGCCCGCCCGCGCTACGCCACCTTGAGCATCTCGGCAATGCGGCCGATGACCGCGTTAATGTCGAACGGTTTGCGGATAAAGTCGTCCGCGCCCGCGGCCCGCAGTTCGGCCACTTCATCTGGATCGGCCACGCCGCTGATAATGATGATTTGCATGTGCCGATAATTCGGATTCGCCCGGATCGTCCGGCATACCACAGTTCCGTTGACGTCCGGTAGCTTGAAATCCAGCAGCAGCACATCCGGCCGAAACTGCTCGGTCATGATGCCCGCGTCGTAGCCGGTCGTGGCCGTGCGAACTTCGAACCGTCCGTCGCGCTCCAGGAGTTCCGAGAACATTTCAATGATGGCTTCGTCATCATCGACCACCAGCACCCGCTTTCGCCCGCTTTCCAGCGACTCCATCGGAATCTGGTTGCTCTTCATGAACGCGATGAGCGATTCGCGCGGAATGCGCCGAAACCGAGAACCCGGAACGCGGAATCCCTTCAGCCGCCCGCTGTCGAAACAACGAATCACCGTCTGCTGGCTCACCTTGCAGATTTGCGCCACTTCGCCAGTCGTGAAAACTAGTTTCACCGAATTGTTGTTGCCTTCCGACATGATTGGTCCTCCGACCACTGCAATCCTTGCAGGTCCCATGCTATGCATATTGTCCATTCCCCCCATATTTCCCATACGGTACATAAGTAGACTCTTTCCGTCAAGCAAAAAATGGCACCCGTGCTTAGCAGCAACCCTGCGGCGCGACGAAACACGACCGGCCGTGGTTGTTTTCGGCCGTATGGCGGGAATTTCGATAGCTTGGCGAGTTTAGATTGACTGGTAAGTTCGCAAAATCCGATATGGTTCGCCCGGCTTCAGCCGATCATGTAAACAATTTCGGACCTGTTTCTACGGAATGGAAGCCGCTTCCTATGCCGATCGGCTTATCGGGCGACGGCCGGTAAGATAAATCCAGAGCACCGTCACATCGGCGGGAGTAACGCCGCTGATGCGCGCCGCCTGGCCCAGCGTGGCCGGAGCGATCCGAATCAGTTTTTCCCGTGCTTCGTTTCGCAGGCCTTCCATAAACTGGTACTCAACGCCGGTCGGAATGGCCATGCCTTCCAGTCGGCGAAACCGTTCGATCTGTCGCGTCTGCCGATCGACGTAGCCGCCGTACTTAGCCTCAATCAGGGCTTGTTCAAGTGCGCTGATGCAAAAAGTCTCGTCCGTGAGTCGGGCTAGGCTCTCTGCGAAGGTGGATACGTCGGCATCCGGCCGGCGCATCCAGATCGAAAGAGGCGTGCCGTTAACTTGGCCGCGCTTCGCATGGCCATTGATGGCCTGTGCCGCTAAACGTCGCGCCTCAAACCGCCGCCACCTCGAATCGTCAACCGTTCCCAGCTCTCGTCCGATGGGGGTCAGCCGATCGTCAGCGTTGTCCGCCCGAAGCAAGAGGCGATATTCCGCGCGGGACGTGAACATCCGGTAAGGTTCGATCGGCGGACGGGTGACCAGGTCGTCGATCATGACTCCGATATAGGCCTCGTCCCGCGCGGGCACGAACGCGGGCATATCCCGCACAAACCCGGCTACGCCGCAAGCGTTCGCCCGGTTAAACCCGGCCACGCCGGGCGCCTCGCCGCGAATGGATCGGACCGCGTTAATTCCAGCGACAAGCCCCTGACCGGCTGCTTCTTCGTAGCCGCTGGTGCCGTTGATCTGCCCCGCGAGGAACAGGTTTTCGACGAGCTTGGTTTCAAGCGAGCGACGGATCTGGTGAGTGGGCACGTAATCGTATTCCACGGCGTATCCATGTTGCAGAATACGGGCGTTCTGAAGCCCGGGGATCCCCCGAACGATTCGCTCCTGTACGTCCTCGGGCAGCGACGTGCTGATTCCATTGCAGTAGACCCGCTCATTGTCGTATCCCTCGGGCTCGAGGAATACCTGGTGCTTGGGCTTGTCGGCGAAACGAACGACCTTGTCCTCGATGCTCGGGCAGTATCGGGGACCGGTTGATTGAATCTGGCCTGAATACATCGGCGCCCGGTGCAGGTTGGCCCGAATGAGTTCGTGAACCGCTGTGTTGGTCCACGTCACCCAGCAGGCAATCTGTCGCTGCTCGATGGCGTCAGTCATCAACGAAAACGGCGTGGGAACCGCGTCGCCGGGTTGCGGTTCACAGAAGTCATAATCAATCGTGTCGCGATGGATGCGTGGCGGCGTGCCGGTCTTCAGCCGGCCGAGCTCAAAGCCCAAGGACAACAAGGCACCGCTGATGCCGACCGCCGCCGCCTCACCAATGCGCCCGCCTTCGGTCCTCACCTCGCCGCAGTGCATCAACCCACGAAGGAAAGTCCCCGTGGTCAGAATCACCGCCTCGGCGTTGAGTCTGCGTCCATCGGCCAGCCGAACTCCGCAAATCCGCGATCGTGAACCCTCTCCGACTTCAGCACTACCGCGATTCTGGGGCGAGCCGCAGACTTCAGTCTGCGCGGACTCCCCGGACTCCGAAAGGAGCCCGTGTGCCGCTACGCGCCTCGTCTCCAAACCCTCCACGGCTCCCTGGCAGATCGTGATATTCCTGGACCGCAGCAGCAATTCCTGCACGGCCTTCGGATAGCCGTCGCGGTCCGCCTGGGCCCTCGGAGCCCACACGGCCGGGCCCTTGCTGCGGTTGAGCA
>JBGTDB010000091.1:0-2384 GCA_041748515.1 Phycisphaerae bacterium | reverse complement strand
CACCCGCCCGGCGACCATCACGCCGGCAAGCACGGGGCCCAGCTCCTGCACCAGGCTGAGCGTGACCAACACGCCCATGCGATCGGCGAACCCTGCGGCTTTGAGCTGGTCGTAACTTTGCACGGCCAGCACCAGTCCGACGAACGTTCCCGTCACGATCATCACCGGCAGCGTCCGGTTGCCAACTTCGTAGAAAACCGGCATCGCCCGCGTCCAGGTTCGCCACCGCGGCAGCCCGACCATCAACCAGAAGGACAGATTCCAGGCAAAGGTGCCGAATTGCCCGAACGCGCCAACAATGTCGTAGGTCTTCGCCCCAATCGCCGTAATCATTTTGAACTCATCCGCCCTGTTCAGTCGCGCCGCTGATGCGCCGATGTGCGTGCAGCCCATTGTTGCCCATCAAGGGTCGCCTCCTATGATGCTCTCGTATGGCCAGCCCGGATTCCGGCGTCTCGATCATTGTACCGGCGTTTCGCGAAGCGCCGAACATCGCCCAGTTGGTCGAGCGAGTCTTCGCAGCGACCGAGAAGGACGGACTGATTGTTGAGCTGCTCATTGTGGACGATGATTCCCGCGATGGCACCGATGCCATTGTCGCGTCGCTTCAGGCCCGATATCCCGTACGCCTCATTGTGCGCACCGGTGAGCGAGGACTTTCCGGGGCCGTGCTCCGGGGTTTCGCAGAGGCCGAGCACGACACGTTTGTCGTGATGGATGCTGACTTGCAGCATCCGCCCGAGCAGATTCCCCAGTTTGTACGTCGGCTCGGGATGGGCGATTGCGACTTCGTGATCGGCACCCGGTATGCCGGCGGAGCGATTGCCGGCAACTGGCCCTGGTATCGGCGAATCGGAAGCACGCTGGCTACCCTGCTCGCCCGGCCGCTGGCTCCGGTCAGCGATCCGATGTCCGGGTACTTCGCCCTGAGTCGCGTCACTTGGCAACAATCCGATTCGCTCGATCCGGTAGGGTACAAAATCGCCCTCGAATTGATTGTAAAAAATCGTTGCCGCCGCCTGGCCGAGATCCCCATCGAATTCGCCGTCCGCCACGCAGGCCAGAGCAAGGCCGGACTGCGCGAAATGCTCCGCTACCTTCGACACCTGTCTCGCCTTTATCGGTACAAATACCCCGTCCTGTCGCACCTCTTCTGGATCGGGATTCTCGCCGCCGTTGGTTTGCTTGCGGCCTATGGAGCTCTCCGGCCGTAGGGACGCCAAATATGCGGATTTGCATCTGGAAACGGCGGGAGTCGAAAGGGAACGCCCGGCTGCAATTCGACACGTTCCAGTACGTCTCTATCATGGGTGGTCCAAAGGAGTTGTCTTTTCAAATGGAGCGCGCCGGGTGGACTTGAAGATCGTTGTTGTTACTGGTGGCGGGCGCGGCATCGGGCGGGCAATCTGCGAGCGATTCGCCGTTGCGGGAGCGCAAACCGTTGCTACGGCCCGATCGGCCAACGAGCTCGCCGAGACCAAGCGTGTAATCGAAGCGGCCGGCGGTCTCTGCCACGTTCACCCCGCCGATATCACCGCCGCCGCCGATGTCTCAAACTTGATGGACGCGACGGTTCAGAAATTCGGTCGCATCGACGTCCTGGTGAACTGCGCAGGGGTGGCGCCTCTGGTATCAATTGAGGAGCTCGATCCCTCAATTTTCGATTCGGTGTCGTCTGTGAACATACGGGCCGTCTACCTCGCCTGTCGCGCGGTGTGGCCGATTATGAAGCGCCAAAAGGAGGGGACGATCGTCAACATTTCCTCGATGTCGGCCGTAGACCCGTTCCCCGGCTTCGAGGCTTACGGCGCCGCCAAGGCGTGGGTCAATGCCTGGACCAACGCCCTGGCCAAAGAGGGGCGAAAGCTTGGCATTCGTACGTTTGCCGTAGCGCCGGGCGCAGTTGATACGGCAATGCTGCGAGGCATTTTCCCTGATTATCCGCCGAGCCAGACGCTGACGCCCGCAGAAGTCGCCGAAACAGTTTTGGCCGTTACTCAGCCCGCATTAGACGCGGCGACCGGGCAGGTCATCTACATCCGAAAAGAATAATTCGCGGACCGGATTTCTGAGGAGGAAACCAGCCATGTCAATCTGGCATTTGCACTCACCCGGATCATCGGCAGTTGCGCATGATGCGGCCGCTGCCTCTAGAGACGCTCGTGGCTCACGCCGCCAGGTCGAGGAGCTTCAGGCGCGGCTGGATCGCACGCTGTTGACTTGTGAGGCGATCTGGACGCTCGTGCGCGACAAGTTCGGACTCACCGAAGTCGATCTGCTTAACCGGATCAACGAACTGGACATGGCCGACGGGCGGCTCGACGGAAAAGTCCGCCGCCCCGGCCACAAGTGCCCGGCCTGCGAACGGGTCATCGGTCCGCGAT
>JBGTDB010000090.1:0-4019 GCA_041748515.1 Phycisphaerae bacterium | reverse complement strand
TTGTAACTGGGTTTCAAAGCCGTGTAACTGGGTCTGCTCGGTTTGGGCATTTTTGTCGTAAGTTCTTATTCCACAATGACTTACGCGCTTTGTAACTGGCTCTGTTTCGCACTGGCGCTTTTTCGTGAATTCGGAAGGGTGAATGCGGAATGGGCGGGATCTTTTGTCGACAATCCAATCGGCTTCAATGCGCGCGGCCTCATGAGACGTTTCTCCAAAGGATCAATCATCCAGATAACGCGCGCGGCGCGCGGTGTTGAGCAATCGCCGACCGATCAAGAGGTTAATGCGAAAGGGTTTGACTGGGAGAAGATCGGATAGGCGGCAATCAGTATTGCGTCCCGGCGATCATCCGAGAGTGGCTACACGCCGGTCCAACGGCCGGCGATGACCATTCAAATCGATGTTGATATTGTGGGGATGTCCGGAACCGCCTGACATGCCCCGGGCGGCAATCGATCGCGCCTGTCTTCGATCAAACGGCTGATTTCTTTCGGGTGCTGAAGCCGATCTTTCCTCCGACCAGAAGCAGCAGAGTCAGGGTAATCAAGCCCCACTCGGAAACGGTGGGAATTGTATTGAAGTTCGGATCGCAGATGATTTCCCCGCAATTCGCGTTCTTCGTCCATGTGCATTTTTCGCAGTTGCAATCGGCCTGAATGGTGTGCATGCACGTTGCCGTCGTTGGATCCTGAGAGCCCGTGTCGCAGCAAGCGCCCTGCACGGCCACGCATACATCGCACGAACCGCCCTTGGTCCAGGCGACATGGGCATTCAGCGGGCAGTCGCCTAGCAGCATCTGGGAGCAATCCCCGGTCAGGTCGTCGCAACAGGCGCCGACTGCTTCCTCACAGAAAATCTCGTCGCACGAGGCGCCCTTGGTCCAGCTCAGTTGCGGACCTTCGCATTCTTCGGCAAGCAAATCGTCGAGGCAAGCACCGCCCGCGCCGGACGCACTATTGCAGCAGGCGCCGGTGGCTTCATCGCAAAGCACGGAAGCGCATCCTTGTCCCTTTACCCACCGTAAGTGCGGCCCTTCGCAGTCGGAGCCCCGCACATTATCGAAGCAGGAGCCCCCCGCGCCTGAAGAACTGTCGCAGCAGGCGCCGGTGGCTTCCTCGCAGGGGATATTTTTGCAGTTCTCATTCTCGAACCAGGTCAGGTGCGTACCCAGGCAGTCGATAACCGGCACGTCGTCGATGCAGCGTCCACCGGCTTCCGGAGAACTGTCGCAGCAGGCGCCAAAGACACAAGCCCGATCACACGATGCGGTCGACCAAGTCGGTCCTGAATCTGGTTGGCATATTTCGCACAGATCCAAGGCCGAACAGCCTGGCTCGAACACATTGGGTCCGGCACACGCGGTATCCCAGGCACCTCCGCAACATGAAGGATCGCAGGAACAAACGGCGTCGACGCAGGTTTGATTCGAACAAGAATCGTGAGCGCAACAATCTGAACGCGGCTCGCGGCAATCCACCTGCAACACGCCATCCTCGCAGCTACCGTCCTCGGGATTGCAGCACGATCCGAACACAGGTCCGCCACATGCCTCTTTCTTCTGGACATTAACGAATACCGTCGCCCCCGTTCCCGCTACGGCCGGCCACAACCGGATCAGGAAGCTCCCAGATTCCGAAACAGCACAGGCACAGGATTCCAGGTTATCCGGGGGAGTGTCGCCGTAGCAGGCAGCGTTTGGCGTACTGCCATTGCCGAGGCTGCCGCAACTCGGAGCTAACGGATTGCAGCAATTATTGTTGCTCGTCAAGAACAAGCTGGTATCAGGCGAGCCGTACACGATCATTCGCGTATCCATGCCCGTCGATCCGCAGGAGTCAAAGGCAACGGCCGAGCCCGGGACCGTGACATAGCGGAACCATCCGCCGTTCGTGCCAAATGGACTGGTGAATGGACCGTTAAGGCCGTTTTGAAGAATGCACGGATTGCCGCTCGATTCGCATTCCCGATCGCAAGTACACTCACCGGGCAGGCCGGCCGCGATGCAGGCGCCGGGGCAGGCGCCGCCGGTATCGGTCGGCTCGCATTTCTCCGGCAGTTCCAAGATCCCATCTCCGCAAACCGCGGGACAGGGCTCGCCACGCGTGACTCGAAAATTATCAATGTCGTAGTGGCCACTGAAATTGTTCGCCTGCCAAGTCGATCGCACGTAGGTTAAACTCTGGTCCTCGCCAAAGGTTGTCGTGACCGAATATGTGCCCCATGGACCATTACCATGTTGGTTAGAAGTTCTTACGGTATAGGTAATCGTCCCATTGCAAGGGTTTCCTTCAATAGTGATTTTGTCGTAGTTTCCTTCCCCGCTGAGATAGGCGAGATACTGGTAGGCACCGAATCCATAATCATACGTATAAATAATCCCCGAAAGGGAGGTGTCCTGCGAACCTTGGCCAATCCAGTGGAGCCGCCCGTTAAAGCCGGATTCGCCTATCTGTAACCAAAAAAGCCTTGAGCCAAAAGGCGGAGTAAGGATCGGGTTGCCCATGGCGGCGTCGAATTCAACGGTCCAGGGGGCCACCGGATAGGGTCCGCTGTCCGCGGGCGTGAATGCCGAAACGATGGCACTCGTGGGTCGGCTGGGATCGGGCCCGATTCTCAAATGCTGCGAGCCTGACTTGGGATTCGCATCGGAGATGAAAGGCGTTGTGCAGTGCTGGCTGTTCGCGGATTGAAACCACTCGTTATTCGGGTTCGGGAATTCAGCGCAACACTTTCCCGCGAGTTCAACGGTCTCGGCATTGCAATTCGCGGTGCCGATCGGGTCCATGGTGCATTCGTCAACGGGGAAGGCCGTTTCATCGCAAATCCAGCCAAGATTCCATCCGCATTCGGGCGGGCCGAAATCCTCGCCGATAGGTTCGAACCCCGTTGATTCGCATGGTGGTGGCGTTGGATTGCCCAAGAACGGCCTGGCCGCCGGATGAACCCCGTCGGATATCGATGTCCCAGGCCCGCCGATGGTCGGGGCTGGCTGCGCCTTCTCCACGCCGGCATACGCCAGGGAAAGGACGACCATCGCGGGAACTGCGAAGGCCCCTATGATGAAGCATGCGCATTTCATGGTCAGAATTGCCTCCCCGGACCTTCTGAACAAAGAGGTGTTCGGCCCACCGGTCCGCAGTCAGATTAGCCGATCCGGGATACGCAAGTCAACAGATTCAAATGGGGCGAGCTGGATTAGATTCTTGGGGTGTTGGAACTATGCGATTTGCGCGCATGTTCTTGGAAGTCGTTGATCGCGTGGGGCCACTGGGTCCATTCGGCATTCTAGATTCGTCATTCTACACTCGCGGCCGCTGCATCGCCTGCGGCGAATGTGCAAATAATAATGTCCAGGCAACCATCCGGGCCACGGGCGGCCGGGAATGCTCCTGTCAGGGCGTCCATTCGATCGCTCTACGCTTCTCACTAAAGCTCGCGCCCGAGGCGTTCTCACGCTGAGCAAAAAGCTCTCGCTCCATTGCCCGACAAGAACGCAACGGAGTACGAAAAAGCGCCCGTGCGAAACGAACCCAAACGAAAATCGCGTAAGTCCTTGTCCCACAACGACTTACGTCAGATTCGCCCCCGGCCGAACGAACCCAAAAGTGGCGGAAACGAAGCCAAAGAAGGGCAAAAAAGGAGGGAAAGAGCAGCCAGGAAGCCTGTGGCAAAAGGCATTGAGATTCATGTGGCACCGGTTTGTAACCGGTGAAAACACGGGTTGAAAACCCGTGCCACACCTTTTGCCACAGACTGCTAGGAGGGACATGGCGAGTGACAAGGCCACGCAGGCACGAAGGGAAGGAATGTACAATCCCGTCAGCTCTCGATGAATCCCGCGGCGCGGAATTGACTTCGCAATCGCTCCCTGACGATTAATAGTGTCCGGGATTCTTCATCATCAACCCTGAACACACAATTGACAGAATCTTAACTTGCGCCATCGCTCGGCGTATGGTCTACTGCCGTGCATGGCTGCCAAACGCCGCGAACCGCTGGATCCTGATTCCCTGACG
>JBGTDB010000089.1:0-3470 GCA_041748515.1 Phycisphaerae bacterium | reverse complement strand
TGCCGTCTGCGGCTTGGCGGAAAAGATTGTGATTGGACTTCCCGCGATTCGAACTGAAGATGACCCACTTACCGTCCGGACTCCATCTGGCGTTGTTATCCACGGCTTCGTCCGTCGTCAGTCGCGTAAGGCTGTCTCGCTCTATTTCCAGAATCCAGATATCCAAATTGCCGCCGTCCATGATGCTGGCCGCCAGCCTGGTTCCGTCGGGCGACAGCCGGACGTCGTTGTATTGTCGCCGGTGTTGCGTTATCGCCGTTTCATTCCCATCCCGATCGATCCAAGTGGGCCACTGATCGTCCCGACCGGCTGATGCTCCTGTGTAAACCAGCGTTCCGTTCTGCGCCAGGGCGTATTCCAGCCCCCCGAAGGTAGGCGCCGTGAAAACACCCTCCAAGACCGGAGTCGCCGATTCCCTCGCCTCCAGCTTTCCAAGATCAAACGGCACGGCCATGAGCGTATCGGCCCGGCCGAAAATGATGTGTCCGCTGGATGCATACCGCGAGTAGGTTCCCCCAAGTTGAATGACCTTTTGAACTCCTGAGTCCAGGGACAAGGCCACAATCTTCGCGTCCGTGTAATCGCTGCTGTTCGGCGCCACCGTATACAACACGGTCTTCCCGTCGGGCAGTATGTGCGGCCAGCGGTGCGACTGGTCGTCGTCGCCGGAGCCGGCGTCGGTCAGCTTGATCGGCTCCCCCCCGGCGGCCGGCACACGCCATAGACCCGAGCGTGGATTGGGCGCAAAGACGATGGTCCCATCCACTCCCCAACTGCCGCCGCGAATTTCGACGGCATCGCAAATGACCGTTGAAGGTCCGCCCAGAACTGACACTTTGCGCAATTTTCCTCGTTGTCCGAAGGCGATCCACTGGCCGTCGGGTGAGAAGAATGGGCACGTGGCGCCATCGGTATTGGCTAGGGGAACGGCGTCGAGCTGGTGAAGATTTCTCAGGTAGAGTTGGCGGCTGGAGTCATTGCGACCGACAAAAACCACCTTTGATCCATCGGGCGAGATGTCCATCCTCAAGCCTGCGAAACCAATCAAGCCCTGATTCGGCGGCATCGACAGGGTCAATCGAACGACAGGGGGCGCTGCCGGCTGCGGCGAGAACCATAGGAGGGCGGCCAGTCCCGCCAGGGTCGCACAAAGTCCCCACGGAACCAGGATTCGCCATGGGCCTCGACGTCCGGCGTCGCGTTCGGCCGCGAGAGCGGCGTTGCCCAATCGTAACATGGATGAGGTCGGGTCCGCGGCGGCGTTTTCCAGTTCGATGCGAGCATCGCCGATGTCCCGAAGCCGCTTGTTGCGGTCCTTGGCCAGACTACGACGAAGTAGAAGTTGAATAGTCGGGGGCGTGCTCGGCGGAAGCAGGGCCCATTCCGGCTCCTTGTGCAGAATGGCCCCGATGGAATCGGTGGCCGTCTCACCGGCGAACACCCGGCCGCCGGACAGGCACTCGAACAGCAGGCAGCCGAACGAAAAATTGTCGGTCCGCTTGTCCACCGACCGGCCGCGGGCCTGTTCCGGGCTCATGTACGCGGCCGTGCCCAAAATCACGCCGGGACGGGTGAAATCGGCGGTGATGGTGGGCGACTGGGCGACTTCCGTGGGCGAAATCGAGGGTGAGCTGGTGTCGCCGGCCATGGCCTTCGCCAGGCCGAAGTCCAGCACTTTCACGTCCCCATCCGACGTGAGCTTGACATTGGCCGGTTTCAGGTCGCGGTGAATGACCCCCTTTTCGTGCGCTGCTTCCAGGGCCTCAGCGATTTGCCGGGCCACATAAAGGCACTCGTCGATCGGCAGTGGACCTCGCGCGAGCCGGTCGGCCAGCGTTTCTCCCTCGGCTAATTCCATCACCAGCAGGCGCTTGCCATCGTGCTCCTCGAACCCGTAGACCGCGGCGATGTTGGGGTGATTCAGTGCAGCCAGGACCTTGGCCTCCCGCTCAAAGCGAGCGATACGCTCCCTGTCAAGGGCCATGGCCGTAGGCAGCACCTTGATGGCCACGTCGCGGTCCAACCGCGGGTCCCGCGCCCGATAGACCTCGCCCATCCCCCCCGCACCGAGGGGCGAGAGGATTTCGTAGGGACCGAGTCTCGCGCCGGTGGTCACGCTCATTGCTTGGCAAGCTCCTGGGGCCGTATTCGCGAGCCGGATGTGGGTTTCAGCTCTTGACACGCGCCCGGCTCGACGGTCCACATGGCGTTGCCCATGATCCATCGGCCGTCGATCTTGAGCATCTCAAACACGTCCACGCCGCAATGGGACACGGCTCCGCCCCTGCGGAACTCGTAGGGCGTCCAGACCACGGCGATGGGGCCGCGGATGAAGACCGTCGGATCCCAATAAACCTCCGCAACGGCCTCGGTTTCGTCGTCAAGCATATCGATGTCCTCTTGGTTGGAGCGACGGCGAAGCAGCCATTTGCCATCGGCCCATCGCTGAGAATAGGTCATGCCTTCCGGAGTCAGGGCCCGGGCGTAGGCGGTTTTGTCGCCCGCAGCCATCGCCAGCAGCACCTCGTCGACTGCCGCGAGGACGGCTTCTTCTTCGTCAGGTGCGAAATCCGCGCCGGCGTGGATGCACTGCTTTGTGGATGCACAGCCCGATATGCTCAACAGGATGACGAGTCCGCTCAAGTGCGTGATGCAGCAACTCCATGCCTGCCGCCAGATGAAAGAACCGTGCATGGTCATTAACTTCCCTCCCTTGGGGCCAGTGCCCTAAGTTCTTCGATCCAATTGAGAACAATGTTAACGTTTGCGCCTCCCTCGCCGGCCCGCTGTCGTACCATAAGGAAGCGCTGGCCGTCGGTGTCAACGTCGTAGCCGGCCAATCCGGAATTTCCGCGCGAGGCGAAATCGGTCTTAAAAAGAAACTCGGGCCTAGCGATGCTGAATGGCTCACTGGTCACAGCCACTGCCATCATGGAGTTGCCTGATCTGAAGAACAACTCCTTTCCATCACGCGACCAAACAGGGTCGGCGCCACCGCTGGTCGAGACCTGCTCACGGCCTTGGAGGGAGGGGAATTGCGACAGGTATACTTCTTCTCGCCCCGACTCATCGCTGACATAAGCAATGTGCGATCCGTCGTGCGAGAAGACAGCAGCGCGCTCCCGGAAACGGGAGTTGAGTAGCGGTTCCACTCTCTTGTCGTTGATGTTGGCGAGGTAGACGTCCTCGCCGTTTTCGCTTGTTGAGTTCAAAAGGACGAACTGGCCATCCGGTGAGATCGAGGACAGGAATCCGCGGGGAATTCCGCCAGGGCTCAAAACTTCCACGTTGCCGACCCCGTTTGCTGGAGCGGCCATAACGCTCCACAACTGCGGGGCGCTGAGGCGGGCAAAGAGAATGTCCCTGTCATCGGCGGACCACGCCAGACCGTGATTGTCGCCCTCATGGGTTGCGCGAGTCGTGACACCGCGCTGTAAATCATGCACCCAGATCTCGCAATTCGGAGCGGG
>JBGTDB010000088.1:0-10465 GCA_041748515.1 Phycisphaerae bacterium | reverse complement strand
GTGCACTGAACAATACCTGAAAAACGAACCCCCTTTTCTTCAAGGAGCGAATTGACATGAGAGCACTACTCGCGGCGACCTTATTGATAAGCCCGATGGCGTGGGCGGCTGGAGAAGATCAGAAGCCCAAGTCGGCAACCTTTACCATTGTGGCCAAACCAACACAGGATGACAGCCGAAGCGAGCGGAGAATTGTCGTAACAGGTCGTGGGAGCGCCGACGCCGCTGATATCGAGGCCCGGGCCAACAGAGGCTGGCTGGGGGTGTCGGTCGGCCAGGTTTCTCAGGCCCTCGGCGTCCAGCTCGGAACTGAAAAGCGCGGCGTTTTGGTCCTCAATGTGGTCGAAGGCAGTCCTGCGGACGAGGCGGGATTCCAGTCGCATGACATTATTCTGGCGATCAATGGGAACAACGTCGGCCCCGGCGTGGAGAGCCTTGTCGACGCCATTTCCAACCGTGCCCCGGGCGAACGGATGACCGCCCTGGTCCTGCGGGAGGGTAACACGATCATCGTGAACGCAACGCTCGGTTCGCGTGCCGACCAGAGAGCGATGGCTTTTGAATGGAAACACGAACTCAGCCCCGACGCGGTCGTCGAGGACGAGGTTCGCACTCGCGGGCGCTTTATGTTTCGCAGCCCCGAGGGCCAGTGGATCATGCGCGATCTCGGCGACGTCGCGAACATGCACGATCTGCCGGAAAATATCAAGCTGATGCTTCCCGAATCCGGCGAGCGTACAGTTAAGGTCTTCGTCGAAAATGGCGAGACACGGGTCCGCACACGGGTGAATCGCGATGGCGAGACCATCGAGGTCGAGCGCGTCGGGGACGGCGACATAACCGTTACGCGATCGAGTCCGTCGGGCGAGACGACGACGGACGTTTATGCAACCGAGGATGAACTCCTGGCCGCTGATGAGGAAGCCCATAAGGTGCTCCAGGGCGTCGGTGGCGGTGTGTTCCACATGAAGCTCGGCGGATTGAACGATGAGGCGATGCAGTTCGATTTTGACATCGACATGGACCACGACGGCCAAGGTGTGTTCCACGCCTTCCAGTTGGACGGCGCGGAATGGACCGCGCAGATTGAGCAAAGCCTTCAGGAGGCCCACGAGGCATATGCCCGGGCGTTTGAAGAGCTGAACCGTCTTCAGGGCGACGCCGGAAGCCCGGCGCAGTTGCTTCCCGCCCCGCACATGCCGGGAGCGCCGCCGGTGATGCACCTTCGAGCGATGGGCAAACCTCGGCACACTTTCGAGGTGCGCACCGATGGAACGATCGAGGTCAAGATCCGCAAGGGTGACTCGGAACTAGTCCAGCTTTTCAGGGATGAACAGGATCTGGCCGCAAGGGATCCGGAGCTGGCCGATAAATATCGCGATCTGATGGACGCCGGTCGATAGACCGCCGTCAGGGTTGCCATAGCAGCCCGTGGCAGAAATGGCCGGATCCCGTGAGGCACTGCCGGCTCGGCGGTGAGAACACGAGCGAGACGCCCGTGCCACGCACTTCTCCGCAGGCTGGTAGGCGAAGCGGAGCGCAGGCATTCATTCGAGCCACGTTCGGCGGGATTCAAACCGCCGAAGACAGTCGGGAACGCGGACGAAGGCAATGGCACAATCGCGGCGCCGCTCGCTTGGTTTATACCGGGCGAGGGGCGCCTTTTTCATTCTTGGCTGACGAAGCCGCAGTTTGATCGAAACTATTGGGAAATCGCAGGAGCGATAACGCGATCAGTTTCATCCAAAAGCTGAGCGGCTTCTCCGGACAAGCGACAGTTGAGGCTCAGGGCACTTCCAAAGAGTTTGACTGGCCGCTTGTACCGATGATTCCTGTCTTGTTTCTTGCCTGCTGGCCTCTAAGTGAAGTCGGCGGCCGATAATCCCGGCGATCTCCTCTTGCCCGTCGTTTCGCAACATTTCAGGTCTTCTGTTTCCAGGCAGTGCAGGAATTTGTGAATCCGACGGTTTGCATTGTCGGCGCTGATATTCGATGGTTTGGTTGAATGCGTCGTGTGCAGCCTGGCGTCAGGACGCCGCGGTGCAATTCACATCGACCGCAGAGGTGGAGAGGAGCTCACTATGAAAGCCTGTATGAATCGGCTTGCGTCGCTCTGCCGGTCGGAAGATGGACCGACAACGACAGAGTACGCTGTATTGTTGGCCTTGATCATCGTTGGGGTCATTGGAGCCATGAGTTCTTTCGGCCTTCGGGTCGAGAGCATTTACACAACCCTGACGGGCACTATTCCGACTGGCGCCTGATCGTGATCGCGGGCGCAGCGTGTCGACAAGCGGTGTCGTCGGCAACGTGAAGAATCGAGAAACCGTCGGGGCATGGCCCCGACGAATTGACTCGCGACCCTCGGAGGTGCGAGTAGTCATCGGGAGGGGCTGACGCCGGTTCGGCGAAGCATCCTTCATCGAAAACCAGGGCTTCCCGGGAACGGGATTTAGCCCGCACCTTACGAGAGGAGTCATTCGAATGAACGCATTTCTGACCCATGCAAAGAACTTCCTGAAGTCCGAAGATGGCCCGACCGCTACTGAGTACGCCGTGATGCTCGCCCTGATCATCATTGTGGCCCTCGGTGCGATTACCGGCCTCGGCACCACGGTCGACACGATTTTCACGAACGTCGACAGCAGCCTGCCGCAAGGTAACTAGGCAGGCGTGGGGGCGACGTTTCTTTCGCCGCGTGCGGGATGGCGTCGCGTCGATCATCTGAAACATGCGGATACGTCGGGCGTCGCTCGGTCGGGCGGCGCCCGGCGTCCGCGCGTTTGGAGAGAACGATAAAGAACCGCGCTGTGCCTTTGGCATTTCAATCCGCGGTATCACCACATGGATATATGTTAAGCTTAGGGGTGTTGGCAGTCTCGGCAGTTTGGAGTTGATCGGCTTGGACGAATCGACGCCGCGGCGACACGACGCCTGGGCGTTTCCCCCGGATATGGAGCAAGCGACTATGGAGCCGGCCTTTTGGAACATGACGTGCGCTATTTTGATTCCCGGAATTCTTCTGGCCTCATGGATTGATTATTCACAGCGGCGTGTGCCCAACTGGTTGAACCTGTCGTTGCTGATGTGCGGGTTCGTCGCCCAGGGTTGGTTTTTTGGATGGTCCGGTCTATCGACCGGGGCTCTCGGAATGCTTACCGGATTTGGTCTACTGATCATCCCCTGGATGATGCACGGCATGGGCGCCGGCGACGTGAAACTCATGGCCGCCATCGGTGTTTGGCTGGGGCCGAAGTTGACCCTGTACTCGTTCGTCCTGGGCGTCTTGATTGGTGGTGTCGCGGCTATTGTCATGATCGCGTCCACCGGACGCCTTAAGATGGCCTGCACGAATTTTGGATTGATTCTGGCCAAATGTTCGTCGCGGCAGACGCTTTTCTCCGAGGTCGGATCGGCCAAGAGTTTCGGCGTGACCTCGCAGCTCCTTCCCTACGGAGTGCCGCTGACAGCCGGAACGCTGGTCATCATGGCCGCGCGAACGTTCGGCTGGTGGGGAATCTAAGGGGCAAGTGGTGAACGTCGAATAACGGATGCTGTATGACAATACGAGAATCACCGGCCGCGACGCCGGTTGGATGCGGGCGATGCCTGCTCACCAGGCCGGTTTACACCGGGCGACGCCTGGAGGGGATGAAGTCATGAGAAACTGGATGCCACGAATTCAAAGAACAGCGCGGGTCGGGAAGTCGGCAGATGGCAGGCGCAGGGCGGCCGCGGTCGTCGAGTTTGCCGTGGTTCTGCCGCTGCTTCTGACCATTCTATTCGGAATCATTGAGTACGGGTGGGTGTTCATGGTCCGACAGACGCTGCAAACGGCGGCCCGCGAGGGGGCTCGGATCGCCGTGCTTCAAACGTCGACGGCCCCGTACGCCAACGTTGACGAGCGGATTGCCCAGGTGATGGCCCCGACGGGACTGAGCTATTCTCGCACCATCACCGATGCGACACCGGCCGACCCGGTCGTGAGCGTCGAAGTCAGCGTTCCTTATGCCAACGTGTCATTGATGGGCGGGTTCTTCGGACCGAAGGACTACTCCATTGCCGGCACGTGTAGTATGAGGAAAGAGGGCACTGTGGCCCCATAGCGGCCTGTGGCAAGAGTCGGGGGGCACAGTTTAGGACCGCCGTCTCGGTTGTAAGGACACGGGTGAGACGCCCCGGCCACACCTTTATACTGCGAGCTGATACCGAATTAGAAGGAAGCTGGTAAAAGGAAAACGTATCGGATTCCATGTCCGCTTTACAGGCTCTGTGCCGTGATCCCGATGCCTTCCGGGGTTGCGGCCGCCTGCATTCCCGGCATTAGATGCCGAGAGAGCCCAGGGGTGACGACTGCACTGCCCGCCATTGCTGCGAAGCACGCAGATAACCGGCTCCGCCGGATATCCCGGGGGCATTCCCAAGATTTTTTTCCGGAAAGTCGAATACCGCCGCGAACCATCCGATAAACGGTCGAGCGGGCATCACCCGCTCCAAACCGGCTGCGCCGGAAGTCGCGCAGAGCGATGCGCGCGATGGGGGCTCGGGACCCGCTCGCGACGGTAACTCGACCGGATTCTCGAACCGGCGAAGCCGGCAAGAAGCGGGCGATGCCCGCCAAGGACCCTTAACTCTGCGAGGACGAACTATATGAAACGCAAAGCAATCATTCCGTTGGTGCTGGGGCTTGTTATTGGTCTTCTGGCTGTCAAGCTGGCGGTGGACGCCATCGGTCGGGCACAGGCCTCCGGACAGTCCGTCAAGACGATTTCCATCGTTCAGGCCAAGATCGACATCAATGCCTACGACGAGATCCGTCCGGACATGATCCAGACCACTGAGACCGTCGAGAATTCATTGGTCCCCCCAGCCGAGCGATTCGGCAATTCAGAGGCGGTTGTCGGGCGCGTTACCGGGAAATATGTCGCCAAAGGTTCGCCTATTTTAGCTTCAATGCTTGCCCCCGAAGGTACACCAGCCGGGTTGACAGGTCGGATTCCTGCCGGATTTCGCGCGAGTTCTGTCAAGATCGATGAAACCACGAGCGTCGGTTACCAGATAAAGCCGGGCGACTGGGTAGATGTGATCGTAGTGATGGATATAGACACTGGCGTGCGCGGCAAAAAGGAGACAATTGCAGAAGTTATTTTGCAGCGAGTTCAGGTTGCGGCCATCGGGTTTGAGAGCGCCCCGGAAACTGATAAGGGCCTCACCAAGGTGAAGCCCGCAAAATCCGCAACGCTTCTCGTTCGGGACGAGGATGTGCCGAAACTACACTTGGCGAGTACGCGCGGGAAGGTCACGCTGGCCATGCGCGGCGACACGGATACGTCGTTGGGCAAGGCTGGAATTGCTTACGGCAGCGAGATCGGCGGCTCGACTCCGACCATGCCACAAGCTCAACCGCAGCCGACTCAGCCCAGCACGCAGGTGATCCCCACGGGATTCTTGGCTGCTGCTCCACCGGCGATGCCAACAAAAACAGTAAAACCGCCTATGCCGCATTCGGTCATGGTTTTTCATGGTTCATCGGGCGGAGGAAAGCCGATTGCAGTTGAGCAGATTGTGTTTGAGAGCCCCGACTCCTTCAAGATTCTTGAAGTGACGCCGGGAGCGCCGACGCGAGCAGCCGCGGCCATGCGGGGCATTCGGCCGACCGCCCAGCCGTCATGGCAGCAGACAAACCCGGATATGTTCCCGGTTCATCCGCCGGATTCGGATGATGAACCGATCTTTGACGAAGAGTAACCCAGAACCCGCGCGGTGGGGGGCACAACCCCCTTAAACCGGCGTTGCCGGACGTTCCGATTTGAAACGGAACGCCCGGTCCGAGCGAGGAGGATGTGGTTTATGCTAATGAGAATCATGGAAGATCGCTTTGTCGACCATCGACGACGCCCGTTGTCCCCGTTGCCGGGGGGCACAGCCCCTTTAGGCCCGGCGTCGCAGGGTGTCAATTTCAAGGTCCGCCGGACGATAGGGCCGGCCTTGCCTGTCTGGTGCCTCCTGGGCGTCGGACTGCTTTCCGTCAACGCGGCGGGGCAGGCCGGCGATGACGGAAAGTTTCGGGCCACTGTGCTGGACCTGTCCGCGACTCAGCAGCGCATCACCGTGCCGCTTCATCGAAGCGTGACGGTTGAGACCAACGTCGAGGTGCAACGGGCCGACATCATCGCCCGGGAAATCGCCGACGTTCAGGTTGTCAGTCCGAAGCGCTTGATGATCACCGGGCGCGATTTCGGCGAGACGACAATCTCCCTTCTGGGTACCGACAACACGCAGTATATTTTCGAAGTTTCGGTCGAGATCGACGTGGCCGCCCTCAACGAGGCGCTGCGGAAGGTCGATCCGCTGTCGGACGCGAAGGCCATGAGCGTTCGCGGAAACGTGGTCCTTACCGGCACGGCCAGCAATGCCGAGCGGGCCCAGAGGATGTCCGAGCTGGCCTCGCTGTTCTTGCCGCACCAGCAGGGCCGACCGTCGACCGCTGTACAGAATCATCTGGAGGTCGCGGGCGAACAGCAGGTGATGATTCGCGTCGTGGTCGCCGAGGTCAGCCGTAGCGGAGCGAGAGAACTGGGCGTCAACGGCTTTCTCGCGGGCGAGAACTTCAAGGACGGCTTCCTGGTCAACCAGATCGGCGGCATCAACCCGATCAACATCGGGGCCGCCGCCGACGCGCTGGTGACTCGGAATCTGCCATTTATTACCGGCGAAGACGGAATTCCGATCAATCCGAATTCGACGCTCTCGCTTGGATTCCCCCGGGTTCAGATGCAGCTTTTCATGAGGGCGATGGCCGACAATTCGTTGCTGAGCGTACTGGCCGAGCCGAATCTTGTGGCCATCAGCGGCGAAACGGCGTCATTCCTGGCCGGCGGCGAATTCCCGATCCTCGTTCCGCAAAGCCTGGGTACGACCTCGATCGAATTCAAGGAATTCGGCGTTCGATTGAACTTTACGCCGGTGGTCCGCGGGCAGGGCCGAATTCGCCTCCGCGTGGCTCCGGAAGTGTCCGAGCTCGACTTCACTACGGCCGTGCAGTTCCAGGGCTTCGTGGTGCCCGGCCTTCGCGCCCGAGCGACCGAGACCACAGTCGAAATGGGCACCGGCCAGACGATTGCCATTGCCGGTTTGCTGAGCGAGCAGGCCCGCGGCGTGGCCAGTCGTGTACCGGGGATCGGAGACGTCCCCGTGCTCGGCGCGCTGTTCCGCTCGGTAAATTACCAACGCTCGCTGACCGAGCTGGTGGTTCTGGTGACGCCCGAACTCGTGTCGCCGCTGGACGCGCATCAGAAGGTTTCGCTTCCGACGGACGGAATGAGCGATCCGGATGACCTCGAGTTGTACGCGATGGGCATGCTGGAGCCTTCGGAGAAGCATCGATGCGGCGGCCGGCCCTGCGGCTCGCCTTCGCATCAGGTCGAGTCGAACCCCGACGAGTTGTCGCTGCACGGACCGTGGGGGCACACCGTCGAAGGCGAACCGCATTGAATTAGCTTCGTCAACACGGACATTGCGATATTCCGATCGGGGCCGGTCCAATCATGGGCCGGCTTCCGGTTTGTTCGGACCGATCGGACAAAGGCCGCCCGCTACGCCGCTGAAAAAGAGCACTGTGATTCGGGGGAAAAACACGAGCCCGAGCAGAAAGACGATACCGTGTACCTCCCAGAAGTTCATGATGGATCCCTTGCCCGGCGCCGCCGCATGTTGGACCTCGCATTCGCGGATCAACATCCATCCGTTGCCGAATGCAAATCGTGATCGCAATCCCGACAAAAGCAAGGGGAAGCCTGATGAAGTCGGTCCCTCGAATCGCCCGACTTCGGGGGGTCGCGGAAGTCGGCATTGGCCTGATGCGGCAGGTTGCCCAGGTTGACAGGTCACCAAAATGCAACCGGCTTTCGGCGCCGAAGAAACGACTATTTTTGGCATGTAACTGGGCTTCAAAGCCGTGTAACTGGGTTTGCTTTTTTCGGGGACATTTGTCGTAAGTCTTTTGTTTGCCATAGGTTACGTCATTTGTAACTGGGTTCGTTTGGTACGGGCGCTTTTTTCGTTCGGCGCTGTCCTTTCTTTGCAGGCGGAGCAGGTCTCAAGCATCGTGAGAATAACGCGCGGGGCGCGCGGCGTTGCGAGAAGCGCAGTGCGATCGGGTGGATTGCCGCAAATCGGACTTAAAGAAATGGCCGCCCTGGTTGCCCATGACGGCCGGTCGCTCCGTAGAGCGTGGCCTGCGAATCTTTCATCTTGTTGCGAAAAGACTCACAGACCGAGGTCGATTACACTCCTTGAATCATGCCACGTTCGCCGTATGCTGTCAAGGAATGCAGTTGCATCTTTAAAGAGGCTTATGATATGGCCGGGTTTGCATTAGGGCTTGATATTGGCTCCAGTTCTATCGGGTGGGCGGTACTGAACAAGGGGGAGCAGCGGATCGTGGCCGCGGGCGTCCGGGTTTATCCCGAGGGTGTTGATCGCGACCAGCAGGGCGGAGAAAAGTCGAAGTCCGCTCAGCGCCGAACCGCGCGGGGAATGCGCCGGCAAATCGCGCGTCGAACACACCGTAAACGAGAGCTACGACAACTTCTTATCCAGATCGGCCTACTCCCGGACGCGACCGACGCACTCAACGAGGTGCTGGCTCTCAACCCTTATCCCCTCCGTGCTCGCGCACTAGACGAGAAGCTCAGCCCGTCTGAGATCGGGCGCATCCTTGTTCATCTCGGCCACCGACGGGGCTTTCTTTCCAACAGAAAGGCCGACCGGGCCAGGGCGAAAGAGGCCAAGGGGATGCTCGCCGAGATCAGCGCGCTCGCATCCACCATTGAGGGGGCGGGCTGCCGAACCCTCGGCGAATACCTGAACAGTATCGACCACGCCTTCGACCATCGCCATCGCAATCCTGAGCCGACTGAAATGGCGCGAAGGCGGGGACGCCTTGCGGACACCGTGCGCCGCCTTCATACGCGCCGTGACATGTACATCGAAGAGTTCGAAGAGATCTGGAAGGCCCAGCGCCGCCATTACCCAGAGCTTCTCACGGACGACTTGCGCATCAGGCTCTACAACCCCATCGCCGACGGTGATTGGGTGTGCAAGGGGTTTATCTTCGGACAGCGGAAGATGTACTGGCCCAAGAGCGTCGTCGGGCGATGCGAACTAGAGCCGAGACTCAAGCGCTGCCCCAAGGCCGACCGCGCTGCACAACGCTTCCGTCTGTTGCAGGAAGTAAACAACATCAGGATCACCGACGCGCTGGCACGGGTCGAGCGCAGCCTGACGGACGATGAGCGATCCACGCTCATCAATTATTTGAGCAAAGCGAAGGAGCGAAGCTTCGACCAGATACGAAAAAAGCTCAACCTGGCCGACCACGTCAGTTTCAACTACGAACGTGCCGAACGCAAGAAACTGAAGGGTCATGAGACGGACGCGGGACTCGGCGCAAAAACGGGGATCGGCAAGGATTGGGAGAGTCTCTCCGAACCCCGCAAAGATGCCATCGTCGATATCCTCATCAACGAAGACCACGAGGAAGTCGCACTCCAGCGCCTCATGACCGAATGTGATTTGAGCAATGAAGAGGCGCAGTGCGCCCTGGGCGTGAACCTGCCGGATGGATACATGAGCTATTCCCGGCAGGCCATTGAAAAGCTACTGCCCCACCTTGAACGCGGACTGCATTTGATGGCCGAGGATGCCCGAAACTCCGCGCTTCACGCCGCAGGTTATCTGCGCCCCGACGAGCGCGAGGTCGGCCAGCGGCAGTTCCTTCCCCCGGCGCCAGACCTTCCTAATCCGCTGGTGCGCCAGGCCATTGTCGAGGTCCGAAAGATCGTCAACGGTGTGATCCGTGAATTCGGCAAATTCGGCAGGGACGACGCCATCCACGTGGAGCTTGCTCGCGAAGCGAAGAAATCGCTGGACGAGCGGAAGCAGATTCGCTTTGACAACGCCTCCCGCGAAGGCCAGCGCGAGGACGCCGCAAACGAAATCCAGAGAATGGGGTTCAAGGCATCGCGCGCTTCCATCAATCGTTACCTGTTATGGAGGGAGCAGGAAGAATACTGCGTCTATTGCGGGAAAAAAATCAGCCAGGCGCAGCTTTTCGGCGGCGACGTGGACATCGACCACATCCTTCCCCGCTGGCGGAGCTTGGACAACTCGATGGCCAACAAAGCCGTCTGCCACCGTTCCTGCAACGACGACAAGGGCGACCGGACGCCGCGCGAATGGCTCGAGGACGCCGATCCTGTTCGCTATGAGCGCGTCCTGCGACTGGCCGACGGGCTTCCCTACAACAAGCGCCGCAAGTTCATTCAAAAGGACATCGTTCTCGAAGACTTCGTCGAACGCCAGTTAAAGGATACGCAATACATCACGCGCCTGGTCACGCAATACCTGAAGTGCCTCGGGGCGCGGATAATCACACCGCGGGGACAGATGACCGCCGAGCTTC
>JBGTDB010000087.1:0-10841 GCA_041748515.1 Phycisphaerae bacterium | reverse complement strand
CCCGGTCGGCGTCGATCTCGCGCCGCGTGCCGACGGATTCCTGAAGCCGCGAAAGATAGGCCCGAACCTGTCGATACGAGAATCCGGTCAGAAACTCGCAACTGGTCGTTGGATTGAGACGCAAAATAGCCTTGTCAATATCCGCTCTGGAAAGCATGGCGTTGCGTACTCCAATTGGTTTCATAGCGCCGCATCAACGGCGACGGGCATCGAAGGATTATCGACGCCGGCGCGTGCGGCCCTTGAAACCCTAAGTCAGTCTCATGCGGCGCATTGGACATCCACTTTCGCGCAAGTTGTGCGTACGATCAGCAAGAAGTTGCGCCGCAGCGCTGGTCGCCTTATCTGGGGCCGCGCAACAGTGCTGCGGCGCCTGACCGCGACGCGCAGATTTGTACCGTGGTTCATGGAATGACGAGAATTATTTTCTTGGTTAGGGAGTTGCCGATCCGGTTGAGCGGTTCCGGCCGCACCTGTAGGATGCGAATCAATGGCCATACGATTTCAATGTGCAGCCTGCTCTCAGCCGCTCGAAGTGGACGATGACCTCGCCCAAAGACTCGTTGCCTGCCCTTATTGCCGCAAGACGGTGACCGCCCCGGCCGTATCCACCCTGGCCGACGCCGATCTTGTTCCCTCCGCTTCGCCGCTGAGCGCCCGAGAATTCGGCGAGTTCGCGCCGCCCCCCGGTTTTAACGGTGTTGCCGTACCGTCCGATTCGGGCAACGCTCTGGCCATCGTTGCCTTCGCGTTGGCCTGTGCGGTCCTCGTCCTGGCCCTTGTGGCGGGCATGATCCTCGGCGCACATCGGATCGAATTGGAGGAACTGACCAAGCAGCTTCAAGCAGCCGGCGATGGGATTGGCGATCAATTCAGGGCCCTCACGGAGTTCGCCAACGAGCGCGGCGGCGAATTCCCTGGTTGGTTCATGGCCGCCGGCTTGATTTCCATGACGGCCATCGGAACGTGGATGGCGGCCCTGGTCTGCGGCTTGATTGCCATTCGCCGACCCAGGCGCCGCTCTTTTGCCGTTGCAGCGCTAATGATCTGCGGACTTTACCTCGCTGTGAATTGCGCGGGTGGGTTGATGTAGCGGACTCGCGGTGCCCTCGGACTTCCGACGACGATTCAACACCTCAAACAACATTCGTCAGATTCGAGGTCGGGTTGGAAAGGGTGGAGTGCCTCAGGCATCCTCGGGTTTCGATTCCGCGACCGCGGGCCGAATCGCCGATCTCTGCTTTTTTTGTTCCGGCACCAGAAACGCCGTCCCGCACTCGCCGCACCGGACCCGCTTGCCCCGAACGGTTGCGGGAACGCGCAGCACCGCCCGGCAACTCAGGCGCGGACAGAGGATAGTAATCACGCCCGGAGGCGCTTTTTCTTCGTCCATGGCACGATGTTTCCGAACTGCAAGGGCTATCGGTCGCAATCGTGGGCCGACTTGATGATCCGGCCCACGAACGTCTTGGCGTTGCCAAATTCAGCCAGATTATTTGTCATTAAGGTCCGAGAACCAGGTGAAGCCGGAAAGGCTGGATCTTCAGTGCCTGGGCATTACCGATGGCCGGGTCGTGAAACAGGGCCGATCGAGAGGTTATCGCGTGGGGAGATTCCGCCGCGATCGCCCAGCTTTTCCCGCCGGTTCGAGCAGCCATTGCAGGAATTCCCTGTGCAGACTTTCCGCGGCATCGGGCGTCAAGCGACTTCCCAGTCCATGGCCCATGCCCTCGATTTCTCGATACTCAAAGGGTGGTCCCCCCGGCGCGGACAATCGATCGGCCAGAAGCCGCGCCGAAGCCACCGGCGTGGAACTGTCCTCGGTACCGTGAAACACCAGAACGGGAACGGTGAGATCCCTGAGAATATTCGCCTCAACGCCGTCAAGGCGTGAAGCCCAGCCCTTCCACGTGTTGGCATCGCCGCTCCAACTTTTCATGGGAGTCGGATTGTTGCGCATTTCATCCAACTGGCTCCGCAAATCACGCAGGCATGTTTCACGAGCTTCGGTGCGATTCTCGGCGCATACATGAAAATCCTAGAACTCTTTGGCCATGCTGCTCCCCCCGCCAAGCACGATGCGTTTTGTTTCCGGTGTGAAAGCACCTACCCGGCCGGCGATCCTCGCCCGATCGGAGAAGCCCC
The DNA here is from genome assembly GCA_041748515.1 of Phycisphaerae bacterium. Classification (GTDB taxonomy): domain Bacteria; phylum Planctomycetota; class Phycisphaerae; order UBA1845; family UBA1845; genus JBGTDB01. The sequence goes on along the minus strand of JBGTDB010000087.1, from coordinate 8,696 downwards.
ACAGGAAAAGTCGGCCGTCCCACCAGTTCGCATGGCGGCGAAGGTACTGAATGGCCCGGAGGTGATCCACGACACGTTCATCGATCGAGTAATACTTCTTGAACGTATCGGAACAACGGAATTCCGAGCCAATTCGGATCGACCCGTCGTCGCTGACTTCCGGCATCGATGGCCCGGGTTTCTCTACGGTGACCAGCGCGTAGAGTTTCGGTCCGGAAGTCGGCGGCAACAGCCTACTCATGGAGGCGTTCATACGTGAAGGGACGCAAAGCGATCCGTCAATCGCCAGTACGATCGGTATCCGCTGATCCGTCGAGGGCCGACTGACTAAGACCTCAATCTGACTTCCGTCGATCCGGGATACGGCCAGCGACTGTTCCAGCAATCCATGATCTCGTGATTGCGACGCCGCCGGGGAGGCTGTAAGAAACGCTACGTTCACGGCAATCAGCAAAGTGCCTATGAATTGCAATGTCTGCCTCCGATGAGAATGGTGTTCGGTCGCGCTCCGGCGGAGCGGTCTGTTCGATGGGGCCCAAGGCTGAGATCGCGGAATGGTTTCTCGAAGGCCGCGCGATTCAGAACGACTCTCTAGGCCGACTCGCGGCGGCGGCGCTTGGATGTAATCAGCGGGACCAGCCCTTCGACGACGGCACGGGAGACCGCGACCTTCTTGCCGGGCTCGGCATGGTCGGGAAGGTCGTACATCGGTTCGAGCATCAACTCTTCCATGACGGATCGCAGGGCCCGGGCTCCGGTCTTTCGCTCAATGGCCTTCTCGGCGATGGCCGTCAGAGCGTCCGGCTCGAATTCAAGGGCGCAGCTTTCATATTCAAACAGCTTCTTGTACTGCTTGACCAGGGAATTCTTGGGCTCGATCAGAATGCGTACCAGTGTTTCGACATCAAGCGGAGCGAGCGACGAAATGACCGGGAGTCGGCCGACAAGCTCGGGAATCATGCCAAATTCGATCAAGTCTTCCGGCGTCACCTGAGCCAGGATCTCGCCCTCTTCCTTGATGACGTCGCGCGGGGCGCCTTCGTTGCCGAATCCGATGGCACTCTGGCCGATGCGGCGGCGAATGATATCCACAAGTCCCACAAACGTGCCGCCCACGATAAACAGAATCTGCGACGTATCCATCTGGATATACTGCTGCTCGGGGTGTTTGCGGCCGCCCTGCGGAGGAATGTTCGAGATCGTGCCTTCGAGCATCTTCAGCAGGCTCTGCTGCACGCCTTCGCCCGATACGTCCCGCGTGATGCTGACGTTGTGTGAAGTCCGGCCGATCTTGTCGATCTCGTCAATATAGACAATCCCGCGCTGGGCCACTTCCAGATCGAAGTCGGCGTTTTGCAGCAGTCGAAGCAGGATGTTCTCAACGTCCTCGCCGACGTATCCCGCCTCCGTGAGCGTCGTTGCGTCGGCGATCGCAAAAGGCACGTTGAGCATTCGGGCCAGCGAGCGGGCGAGCAGCGTCTTGCCCGAGCCGGTCGGCCCCAGAATCAGCATGTTCGACTTGTCGATTTCGATGTCTTCCGCGCCGCCGGAATCAACGTGCTGCAATCGCTTGTAGTGGTTGTGAACGGCAACGGAAAGGGTTCGCTTGGCCCGCTCCTGCCCGATGCAGTACTGGTCGAGGAACTCGTGAATCTCGCGTGGACTCGGTATGTCCCGCAAAATGGCCCGGGAGGGCGACGTCTTGCGGGTCTCCTGCTTGATGATGTTGTGGCAGAGCTCAACGCACGACTTGCAGATGTAAACGTCGCGCGGGCCTTCGACCATCGGCCCGGCCTCGCGATGTCCCTTGCCGCAGAAGCTGCACGTGCCGGTGCGCCGAGAGCGTGTCCCACCGTCGCCTCGATTGGAAGGCATTCCCTACTCCAAAAAAACGTTCGCGCGGTTCTGACTTTCGCGTCCGAAAACCGCCCGGCTTAGAGCCTATCGTCCAAGTCCGGGACACTTCTAAAATTCACGACTTAGCGTCCGGAGATTCGTTCTCCGCGAATGATCGAAGGACGATTTTTCGCAAGGTTTCGTATTCCGCAATCGTTATCGTTCCCCGGTCCCTCTGTCGGCGAAGTTCGTCAAGGTCCAAGCCGGCGGGCGTCCCCCGGTCGCCGCGCAGACAGAATCGACGTACCCGGATAAGCAACACCACGGCCACCACGACGATGAGCAGAACCGCGCCAAACCAGAGCAGGCTCTCGAATGCCTCCGACTGCGCGACACCGCCGCCCCGAACGTCTCCCTGCAAAATTACCAACAAAACGCCGTGCGCCATCGGTTGAGCCTTCAAATCGCGGCGTTCGCCCGGAGCAACAGAAACGCCCTCCGGCGGGCGGCACTTCCGAATTCTAGGCGCATTTCCCGCGATCGTCCACGCGTCGGGTCACGCTGTCAGGTCAATCGAAACGGCGGCCGCGGCACAACCGGCACGGCAGTTGTGGGCAACGTGACCATAAACGTCGCTCCACCGGCGGACCCGCTTTCCAGCCGAATTTCCCCCCCGAGCATTTGAACAAGGTCGCGAGTGATCGCCAGGCCCAGTCCGGTGCCGGCGTGCTCGCGCGTGCGGGATGAATCGATCTGATGAAACTTCTCGAAAATCGCCGACTGCTGATCCGGCGGAATTCCCGGCCCGGTGTCGGTAACGATCAGGTTCACGCGATCTTCGCCGTTTCGATCAAGGCCCAACGAAACGGTTCCGCCCTCCGGCGTAAACTTCACCGCATTGCTCAAAAGATTATAAAGAATCTGCTTGATCTTCCCGGAGTCGCTTCGAAACGTCGGGCCTTCCTCCGGCAGCCGGGCCTCCAGTTGCTGATTACGCTTGTCGGCCAGCGGACGGATGAAATCCACAAGGTCCCTGCAAAGCTCAACGATTGAAAACTCGCTGAGATGCAGCTCCATTTTTCCCGCCTCAATCTTGGTCAGGTCCAGGATATCATTAATGATATCCAGAAGGCTCCGCCCGCTGGTCAGAATGTTGCTCGAATAGCGTTCCAGGCGCTTCGTCTCCAGGTTCTCTCCCTGGGCGGCATCGCGCAGCAGCTCGGCGAATCCGATGATCGAAACCAGAGGCGTCCGCAATTCGTGCGAAACATTGGCCAGAAATTCGCCTTTCAGCCGGTTCGATTCGTAAAGGGCGACGTTGGTTTCAGCCAGCTCTCCCAGCCGGATGTCCAGCGATCGGTTGATCTTGCGCTGCTCGTCCTGCGCCGCCTTGAGATAGTCGAGCATGTTATTGAATGCCGTGGACAGGGCCTCGAATTCGTCGCCCGTGTTCACCGACGCGCGGACCCCCACGTCGCCCGTGGTCACCTGCTTGGCCGCTTCGCGCAGTTTTTGGAGCGGTGAAAGTAGCAGCCGCTGGCTGAGCACGTAGAAAATGAGGATGGCCAGAACCGCACCGCTCGCCCCGGCCAGGGCCGTCGCCGCCCAGTTCCACATTCCCGGATCGTGGAGAATCGGAACGGAAATGTCGATGATCCCGATCAGCGCATCCGGGTGGGGCTCCGTCGGGCGCTCGCGCACGGCCATGGCGAACCGGAAGATTCGCCCGTCGTCTTGAATGCGCCAGTAGTAGGGCTGGTCTGGATTGCGACTCAGCCGCTCCATCGCGTCGCTCTGAAATCCCGGACCTTCCGCGCCATGGCGCACCAGCAACGCCCGTTGGTCCGGATCCAACCCTAGATCTCGCACCAGCGTCGGCCAGCGCTCCCGTAATTGCGATTGAACCTCAACCCAGTCCAGGTAATACACATTCACGGCCTGCAATACGGCCGAGGCCACCCGGCGAGCTTGCAGGAGCAACGTCTGCTCGTGCAAACCCTTCATCTGCAGCCACGGAAAAACAAGCGTGACAGAGATGATGAGTAACACGGCCGTCCCGAAGAGCACACTGATCTTTCGGGCCAGCGAGATGCGAAGCATCCAACGCAAATTCATGGCCCTAGTGTATCCCAGCATGGGCGGGTCTTGGAATCCGGGCCTGTCCGACGGCCCGCGCACAAATCCACAGGAATCTACGAGGCCTTGAGCCCCAAAGGGCCCCGAAAGGGTAAAATCCGCGAGATGCTGAGCCCAGGCAGCCCGTGGTATATGTCACCGGACGCCGTGTGGCACCGCCTCCACGACGGTGATTAACTGGGCGAGTGGCCAGTGGCGTAGGTTTCGCCACAGGCTGCCGGGAGTAAACGGAGAAAGCAGGGAATCTCGCCCATGCGGCCAATTGGGCCTAATCATACGATTCACGGCCGGGCGATTCGTCTGGCAGCCCTGATGATTCTGGCATTGGGTGGATTTTCCGCTCACCCAACCTTTGGCGTGCCGGATTCGCTTTCTGAGGCGGTGCCGCAAGACGTGGTAGCTGCCTGGTTCGTACAGGCAAGACAACCGGATTCCCCCGGCGGCTCCTTGAACTCGCTCAATGTCGCCCGGTTTATGATCGACCAGGCGGCCGAGCTGGGGCTGCTTGCGCGGGTCGATCCGGTCAGTCGGGGGTGGATCGACACGCTGGCCTCGCTATCCACCGCGTTGGATTATCCGCACGCCGTGGCATTGTTCCAGGTGAAGGCACGCGGGCTGGAAAGCGGCGGGCATCGCCTCGCGGCTCTTCATGGCGCGCTGATTCTCGAAACGCGCGGCGAAAACCGCGCCGTCGAACAGCGCATTCAACGCCTGCTGAATACCTATGCAAATGACGAAGAGTCGGTCCTCTCGACCACAAAACGAGGCGAACAGGCCGTGTTTTCGCTGCGAGACCGCCGCCTGCCCGATTGGGTCGTCTTGAGCTGGGGCCAGGTCGGCGATTACTACGTGGTGGCCATCGGCGAACACAGCCTCGAACGCGTGGTAGAAACCATCGAGGGCAAAACACCATGCTTGTCTCGGAATCCCTGGTTTCAATCGGCGTTTAAGACCGTTGAAGGCGCGGCGGCGTGGTTAGCCATTTGGGCGGATTTTCGATTGTTGCGAACCACGGCCGACGTCGGCTTGTCCGACAAGGTCGCTCGCGTTCGAGACATTCTGGGCCTTGACGAAGTTGACCGAGGATTATGGACCATTCGATACGATGGCCGCGCGGTCCGCGCTGTCGGCCTTGTCGCCCAGGGCGGACGCGACGTCCTTCGCCCGCTGACTACCGGGGAAATCGCCGGCCAAAAGGCCGATCGGCTCATCCCGGAGGACGCCACAGGCTACGCCATTTTCGATTCAACCCCGAAGCAGGCACTCGGCCTTTTCGCCGAAGCTTACCTGGCTTCGCGCAGCCCGGATTCGCGTCAGGATACCGTTCTTTATTGGCGCGCGTTACAACGCAAATCCGGCGTCTCCATCGACAACGACATTCTGGCCCGCCTTGGCCCCGGCGTGGTGATTCACGACCATCCAAGGCATCCCCTGAGCCTGCCCTTGCTTTGGACGATCGCCGTCCCAATCAAAGGCAACCCGACTGAGCTCCAGGGAGCCATAGACCGGCTGCTCAAGGCCTGGCAAGATGAGCTGAAACAAGTCAGCACCAACGTCAGCCTGCGCCGCCGCCCGGACGGCATATGGCACCTTTTCATTGGCATCAACGGCCCGGCCATTGGGCTCAGCGACCGTTGGCTGGTCATGAGCTTCGCCCCTGAGGCCGTCAGGGAGAATCTTGCCCTGCTCGGAGCCCAGGATCCAAACGTTCTGGCCGGCCCCACCGCGGAGCCCGAACCGCAACCTTGACGGAGACCGGGGACAGATTGCCGCGGAAAGAACACATGGCACGAGCCAATGGGCCCAAACTCGCGGCTCGCTATCGGCACAGGCCCGGAGATCGGCTACGCCCTTCGCCGGCAGAAGTGCTCAATGGCAACGGAAACAAGGCAATGGCCGGTGGGCCAAAGAAATATGATGACAGAGTCCTTGACAATCTCCGTTCCCAAGGTATTTTGTTGATCGTTCAACCAAAGGAGGCGGTGCAATGGCAAATGTCGGAAGAACGATCGGCTGGGGCGTGATGGTCATGGTCGTGGTCGGGCAGGGGCGGTTGATGGCGGACGAGAAGGCACGGGTGGCCGGGCGAGCGGATGTCTCGAAGCAAGTACTTCGCAAGTCGGTAAGAGTGAAAGCGCCTGTCGGCGAAGTCTGGAAGGCATGGACGACGGCCGATGGGGTCAAATCGTTTTTTGCGCCGGAGGCAAATATTGAATTGACCCCGGGCGGGGCCTATGAAATCTATTTTGATCCGAGCCAGCCCTATGGGATGAGAGGGAGTGAAGGCTGTACCGTTCTCGGTTTTCTTCCGCACGAATTGTTGGCATTCTCATGGAACGCGCCGCCGACCATTCCAAAACTTCGCGAAGCAGGCGAGCGAACCCGGGTGATCATCGAGCTTGTTGAAGTCGGGCCCGGCGACACGACGGTTCGATTGACGCAGTTCGGATTCGGCGAAGGTGAGGATTGGGTCAAGTATCATGATTATTTCGACATGGCCTGGGATCGCGTCCTTTCTAAACTCGCCGCCAATATAAACAGCGGGTCGGGAGAGCCCCTTCGCCCGGACAACACATGGCGCGATGCCAACGTTTCCGTTAGCAGTTTCTCATCGCCGGTCCGACGACAGGATTTCGACGTCTTGATTCCGGCGGGCGTCGCCGACGTCTGGCGGAGTCTGACGACGCCCGAGGGCGTGAAGACTTACTTGCCGACGAATCCGATCATCGAGCTTGAGGTTGGGGGCAAGTGGGATCTGTTCGGCGGCAAGCCGAACACGATTCTGAGTTTTGTCCCCAATGAGCTGCTGATTGCCACGGGCAGCGCCCCGGAACAGTTTCCAATCGTTAAGCAAGGCGGACACTGGGGCGTGTTCCGCTTCGACGCCATCAACCCGGAAACGACCCGACTGCGACTTTCCGTCGTCGGATGGAAGTCGGGCGAGGAATGGGATCAGGCCTACGACTATTTCTTGAAGGCCAACGCCGCATTCCTTAACATGATCCACCGACGGTTCACCGAAGGACCGTTGATTGCAAAAGAGTAAATCGCCAACCGCTCAAAGGACAGTGCGGAGAGTTCAAGGTTCAGGATGTAGCCCAGTTACAAGAGAAGGAGAGAATCATGGCAGGCAAGGTCCGTCCCATTCCCGAAGGTTTCCACACGGTGACTCCGCACTTGATTATCAAGGGCGCCGCCAAGGCAGTGGAATTCTACAAGAAAGCATTTGGCGCCGAGGAAATCATGTGCATGCCCGGTCCCGGCGGGAGCGTGATGCACGCCGAAATCAAGATTGGAAACTCCATTATCTTCCTCGCCGACGAGTTCCCCGACTGGGGTTGCCTCTCGCCCGCGACGCTGAACGGTTCGCCGGTGACGATCCACCTGTACGTCGAGGACTGCGACGCCGCGTTCAATAAGGCGACCCAGGCGGGTGCCGAGGCGCTGATGCCTCCCTCGGACATGTTCTGGGGCGACCGCTACGGCAAACTGAAAGACCCCTTCGGCCACCAGTGGTCGATCGCCACGCACACGGAAGACGTTTCGCCGGAGGAGTGCGCCAAGCGCTGCGCCGAGTCCATGGCCGGAGCCAAGTAACCAGCCCAAACGCCGGGCACGTCCCGGCCCGATTCAAGAAAGTGATGTGCGCATTGGGCGCAGTCGACCTTCGACTGCGCCCTTGTTGTTAATTCTGAATGACCTACCCGACGGCGACTGTATCGGCTATATTCGGCCCGGCGAAAGCCGCTCGATAGCGGGTTCACGCTTCTTTTTTCGACGCTCCGGGTTTGCGATTTCGGGTATCCCGCCTTTGGTGTTTTGGGTTGCCAGCGAGTCGGAGCCCCGGCATTCATGCCGGGCGGAGTCGCCATTAAACCCGGCGTCGCGGGAGGTTTTGTGCAGTTTCGGGTTGAGAACGAATACGACCGGCTCCAGTCCGTGCTCATGCACCGGCCGGGGCGCGAGATCGAACGGCTGACGCACGACAACATCAAGGCATTCCTCTTTGAGGATGTCCCCTATCTTCGCCGGATGCAGGAAGAGCACGACGCTTTTGTCTCCCGGCTTGACGAACAGGGCGTTCAGGTCGTGTTTCTCGAAGCCCTGCTGGCCGAAGTCCTCTCCGACGTCGAGGTCCGGCGGAGTCTGGTGGACGAAGTCTGCGCGGTTGAGCACTTGCCGGGCGTGCGCGACGACCTCGCGATTGCCGACCACTGGGATGCTGGCGAACTGACTGAGTTGCTTTTCGCCGGGCTTACCGCCGCGGAGTACACCGAGCGCACGGGCAAGCGCGTCAACGGCGGCGGCGAGGAGCACTTCCTGCTTCCACCGGTCCCCAACGCTTACTTCAGCCGCGACCCGGCGGTCGTGGTGCGCGACGCCGCGATATCCTGCAAGATGCACTACCGACAACGCGTGCGAGAGACGCTCCTGACCCGCGCCGTTCTTGAATACCACTCGGAATTCCGCGACAACGCCATTACCTACGGCGGCTCCGACGAGCCGACGGAAGACCGCCCGTTTACGATTGAAGGCGGCGACGTCATCGTCATATCTTCCGCCGCCGTTCTGGTCGGGGCCAGTGAGCGAACCCGGAGCGAAACGATCGAACGGCTGGCGATCAAGTGCTTTGGCGTGGGCGGCGTCGAGCGCCTTTACGAAATCCCCATCCCGACCGAACGCGCCTTTATGCACCTGGACACGGTGTTCACCGTGCTGGACCG
>JBGTDB010000086.1:0-3545 GCA_041748515.1 Phycisphaerae bacterium | reverse complement strand
CATTTGTCATTCCCTTCAATGTTGCTTTGCCATTCTCTCCGCCTTGGCCGCCGCTTCCTCAATGGCACCCACGTACATGAAGGCACTTTCGGTCAGGTGGTCCCATTTTCCATCGCACAGTTCCTCGAACGAACGGATGGTGTCGTCGCGCGAAGTGTAGTTGCCCGGAAAACCGGTAAATTGCTCGGCGACGTAGAACGGCTGGGACAGGAACCGTTCGATCTTGCGGGCCCGGGCGACGGTGATCTTGTCCTCCTCGGAAAGCTCGTCCACGCCGAGAATGGCGATAATGTCCTGCAAATCCTTGTAGCGCTGGAGAATCTGCTGCACGCGGCGGGCGACGCCGTAATGCCGCTCACCGATCAACTCCGGGGCGACCAATCGGCTGCTGGAGGCCAGCGGGTCCACGGCCGGATAGATGCCCTTTTCGGCGATGCCGCGCTCGAGATTCACGGTGCTGTCCAGATGGGTGAAGGCCGCGGCCGGGGCCGGGTCGGTGTAGTCGTCGGCCGGGACGTAAATGGCCTGAATGCTGGTGACGGCCCCGCGATTGGTCGAGGTGATCCGTTCCTGCAAGCCGCCCATCTCGGTCGAGAGCGTCGGCTGATAGCCCACGGCCGAGGGCATGCGGCCGAGCAGGGCGGACACTTCCGAACCGGCCTGCGAGAACCGGAAGATGTTGTCGATGAACAAAAGTGTGTCAGCGCCGGTCTGGTCGCGAAAGTATTCGGCCATGGTGAGCGCCGAGAGGGCCACGCGAAGCCGGGCGCCCGGCGGCTCGTTCATCTGGCCGAAAACCATAACCGTCTGGTCGATGACGCTCTTGCCGGTGTCGCCGATCTTGGCCTCCTGCATTTCGAGCCAGAGGTCGTTGCCTTCGCGGGTCCGCTCGCCCACGCCGGCGAAGCATGAATAGCCGCTATGGAAACGAGCCAGACGGGCGATCAACTCCTGAATGATGACGGTTTTCCCAACGCCCGCACCGCCGAAGAGTCCGGCCTTTCCACCGCGAACCAGCGGGCAAAGCAGGTCGATGACCTTGATGCCGGTTTCGAACAACTCGGTCTTGGAGGTCAGTTCGTCCAGTTCGGGCGGCTCGTGGTGGATCGGCCGGCGTTCCTTGACATTGACCGGGCCGCGTCCGTCGATCGGCTCGCCCACCAGATTGAACACCCGCGAAAGCGTTCCTTCGCCCACGGGGACGGTAACCGGCTGGCCGGTGTCGCGAATGCGGGCCCCGCGCTGCACGCCGTCAGTGGAACCCAGGGCGATGGCGCGGATAGAACCGCCGCCCAGGTGCTGGGCGACCTCGCACCACAGCGTCTCCTTGAACGTCTCGCCGAGCACGGTGCGCTCGACGGGAAGCTCGAGGGCGTTGTAAATCATCGGCATTCTCGCCTCGTCAAACTGCGCGTCGAGCGTCGAGCCGATGACCTGGGTGATAGTACCGAAATTGTCGTTGTCGTTATTGCTCATTGGTAAATCCTGAAAACAAAAATGGCGAATGGCGAATCAAGAATGGCGAATTGCCCGGCTGACCTGCGATGCGAGCCGAGGCTTGACCGACTGCATATTCTTTCGCGCCGACTTGACAATAGCCGTCAAAATGCTCACCAATTCATTCGCCTCAACGGTTAATGAAGTCAGTTTATCAGCCGCCATAGTTTTTGTTTCTACGATCAGCCTCAGCCAATACAGTGTTTCTCTGGCCTCACATCTGGCGACATTGATCCTCCAGGTAAAATCCTTCCTTGTTGGCGAATCCTGGGCTTCATGCACATTGGCCCCTACGCTGGTCCCCGATCGGAGCAGTTGATTGGCGAATAACCTCCCGGTTGCCGTGTTCGGGAGATTACCGGCGAGTTTCACAATCCGAGCGGCGAATCTAAACGTCCTTTCCTCAATATCCCGGTCCCGCGGCTTAATGCATGGATCGACATCGACCGTTATGTTGTTCGGCTCATTCGCCATTCTTGATTCGCCATTCGCCATTCTAGATTCTATTCTAGTGCGTTCGCTCCTCCCACAATGTCCAGCAGTTCCATGGTAATCTGCGACTGTCGGGCCCGGTTGTACTGTCGGGTGAGCGACTTGATCATGTCGCCCGCGGCCTCGGTCGCGGCCTTCATCGCGGCCATCCGGGCGATCTGCTCGCTCGCCGCCGCGTCGGTGAAGCACTGAAACAATCGAATGCGGACCGTGGCCGGCAACAGTTCGGCCAGCAACTCTTTAGGCTCAGGTGAAAATTCGTATTGTCGCGCCGCTCCTTCGGACTTCTCGGAAGCGCCGGGCGTCGCCTCGCCGGAAATGGGCAGGAGCTGCATCAACGTGGGCACCTGCCTGCCAGCGGATACGAAGCGCATGTATGCCACGTGTACGGCGGCCAGTTCGCCCTTGATGAATCGATCCATCATGGCATTGGCGATCGTCTCGACGTCGGAAAAGGCCGGCTTGTCGCCGATGTGCGTGATCTGCTCGGCCATCGGCCGCCGCAGAAATCGAAAGTACCGCACGCCCTTCTTGCCGACCATGTGAACGCCGGTCTCGATGCCGGCGGCCTCGTTTGAATCTATGTGGCCCAGGGCCAGCCGCAACAGGGAACCGTTGTATCCGCCGCAAAAACCACGGTTGCTGGTCAGGGTCAGAAGCGCAGTGCGCTTGACATCGGCATGCTCCTGCATAAGCGGGTGGCGGATATCCGTGACCACGCGGGACAGATCGCCGACCAGTTCCGCAAGCTTCTGCGTGTACGGCCGTGTGGCCGACGCGCGATTGACGGCCGCCTGAAAACGAGCCGTGGCAATAAGCTGCATTGTCCGCGTGATCTTGCGGATGTTGCGCACTGATTTGCGTCGCTTTATGATGACGCGTGGCTTGGCCATTTCACCTCAAGAATGCCGAAGGGCGAATTGCCCGTTTCGAATAAAACACCGCATCCAACCATTCGCAAAGATCCGACTCGAACGCCCGACACGAGAGGTTTTATAACCACTCGCGCGACGGTCGGCACCAACTTACTCGTACTCTCTCAGTCTGCGGCAGAAGTCGCCTGCCACTTTGTGGCACCGCCTTCTCGGCGGTGCAATCACGGGCGAGACGCCCGTGCCACACCTTTCACGACAAGCTGCTACGCCACCGCCGCTTCCGCTGGTTTGGCGATCTTCCGCATGAATCCCGCCTTGAACGTCTCGACGATCTTGTTCAGCTTGCCGGCAAGTTCGTCGGTTAGTTCGCCTGTTTTCGTCAGGGCGTCACGTACTTCCGGGTGTTCGTCATGAACATGGCGAAGAAAAGCATCCTCGAATTCGCGAACCTTTCCAACGGGAACGTTGTCCAGAAAACCCCTGGTGCCGGCAAAGAGGCTGATGACCTGATCCGCAAGCGAAAACGGCGAATACTGCGGCTGTTTGAGCAACTCGACCATTCGAGCCCCGCGATCGAGCTGGCGCTGCGTGGCCGGGTCAAGCTCGGTACCGAGTTGTGCGAAGGCCTCAAGCTCGCGGTACGCGGCCAAGTCCAATCGCAGCGACCCGGCGACCTTCTTC
>JBGTDB010000085.1:0-4486 GCA_041748515.1 Phycisphaerae bacterium | reverse complement strand
ACGACGTCGGCCGGCGCGTCCTGCACGGCGACCGCGGCTATATGGCCGTTTTCATCGACGGCAGCCGCTCCGCCCAGGGAGCATTCGCCGCCCGACACGGTGAATCCGAGCAATCCGCCGTCCGACTGAAGAAGAATCGCCCCTCGTTCCGTCGCGCTGACCATGACCACGTCCGACGCGCCGGGGACCTGGACGGGCGTCGCCGAGTTGTTAAGGGCATTGGAACCGAAGGTCCAAACCGTTCCATCATTGAGGGCGACGACCGTGTGCTGGGCCTTGGCGTCAACGTCCGCCACGCCATCGGCCAACGAACCGTCGCCGAGTTGCCCGGCTGTCCCCCACCCCCATGTTCTGATATGCCCGTCGCTGAAATGAACGGCATTGTGCCACTTGCCCGCGGTCAGGTGCAGGACTTCCACGGAATCGACGTTGACGACGAAATCGTCACTCGCGGTGGCCGCGGCGTCCGCGTGATGGACCTTGACGCGAAACGCGAAAGCGCCGGACATTCCGGTCGTGTCGAACGTAAAGAATCGGCCGTTGGCCTCGAAGGGGACGAGTGATCCGCCGTTTTGCCCCCAGGCCCAGACGAAACCGCCTTGCGACGGGTTGCCCTGAACGACTTCGAGCGATGCCTCAACCACAACCAGCGCTCCGGCTTCGACGGAAACGTCGGGCCCGGCATCGACCCGAATCACGAGCTTTGAGCAGCCGTGTTCATCGACATCCTCGCCGGGCGGAGTGCCTTCACAGGCATCCTTGCAGTCGATAACGCCATCCCCGTCGGAATCGACGTCGCGACATGGTTCGTCATCTTCGCAGGGGCCGAGCGTGTCGCCATGAGCCAGGTGCGCGGCAACGGCGGCGGGCAGCAGCAGAAGCGTCTCTCCCGGTCCGCCGGCTCGGTGGGAGCGATGGCAGACGTAGACCTGCCGGCCAGGTCCGTTGGGGCCCAGGTCCGGGGGCGGATCTTTGTCCGGCGGATGGGCGGCGATTCCGTTCACGGGATGCGGCGCGCCGGTAGTTCCGGATTTGCTTTCTGATAACGCACCGGCATGGGCTGAATCCTGATCGTAAAGAATTGCGGAACTGCACCCGCCAACCGCCAAAGCGGCGGCGGCGAGCGCGGCAATCGCGCGGCCTGTGAACATGGCCCCCTCCCTGCACTACGACGAAATGCCCGGACATGCACGCGCGACGCCGAAAATGGAAAAGCGTCGCTCCGAACGATAACACGGTGGCGTGCTCGTTCGGCTGGCCGTGCGTCGGCTTCGTGAGATTGCCGTGGGATCCGCGGTCCCTGAGCCGGGCTGACTTGTGGCCAAAATGTGCGATATCGGCGCACCGGTGGCCAGTGAAACATTCGGCCTGAAGCAATTGATGTTCTTCTCGGACCGATTCGTGTGTTGGGCGGGGCGAGGTCTGAAAACCCGACCATCTGAAAAAGAATCGTCAATAAGGACTTGTTTCAACGATTTCGGATTCGCAAGCCGGCGACCCCGCTGCGTCGAAATCTTGCAATCCGTAGATTCGTCGAACAATGGTACCGAATTCGCCGGGCAAGGAGCTGCGGAGCGCGGGGCTGAGAGATTCTTCGGTTATTGGACGACGATCCCGGCCGCCGGATTCCGCGCGGCGGCTTTCGGCCAGGGCCTTCGCCAGAGTTACGAGTTCGTCGATGCTCACCGTACCTTCGATTGCGACAAGCCGTTGATAGAGCGTTCCGACCAGCATGTGATAGGCCCGTCGATCCCAGAGCCGCGGGTCCATTTTGGCCAACGGGCCGAAGACGTTGTCCAGAATCGACGCGACGCACGCCTGATGGGCTCGATGCCCTCCAGTTGTGGATGGAGTTTCATCGGTAGCGGCTGCCACAAATTCACGGTCCGGCTCCGCAACGGCCGTCGTATCGCAACGATGACGGGTCGAACACTTTTTTCGCGTTGAAGTTGGCATTTTACTGGTCGGTCGCTAGTCGCTTAAGGCCGGATCGCTGATGCAATGATCGGCGATCTCCATTCCGGATGGCGTCAGGCGGAACCACCGCCTGCGCCAGGGGGCGAGATTCGGCTCGTCTTCCTCAAGAGGCGTCACCCGTTCGATGTAGCCTTTCTCGGCGAGGTAATGCAAGTCTCGGCGGAACGGATCGAATTCCAGATGAGGAAATAGCACGAGCAGGCTCCGCATGAGCTGATCGGCCTGCATTGCCGCCGGATAGAGAACTTTGAGGGCGATGAGGACTTCGTTGCGGACGCGCTTGATTTCGCGAGCGTTGCGACCGTTGGCCATCTACTCTTTCCTTTCCGAATTCCGATCGGCCGGACCGGGTTCCTCGATTCATGATTCTGGGGTGCAAGGTTCAACACGCTTTTGCCGGCCGCCCTGAAGGGTCGCCAGGACACCGGCCATGGTTGCGTCCAGGCGAACGGTCGTCTCCGTAAGATTCTCAAGGACACGCCGGGCGTGCATGCATTCGCGAAGCCATTCCTCTTTGGTCGTATAGCTCCGCTCGAACTCATCCACGTACCGGCGCAGCTCGACGGTTGAGGCTTCAAGCGATTCGAACCGGCGGAGCAACTCGGAGTGCCAGGAAACCTGTTGCTCTCGCAATCCGCGAAGGTAGAAGGTAATCACCCCAAGGGGCACGCCGACCAGCGGGGCGAGCACAGCAAGCATCGGCCCGAGCGACTGCCATTCGATCATTTCTTGAATACCTTTCACGGATCCCGGGCGAGGTCGGCCTCGCCGAATTCGCCCCGTGCCTCACTTCCGATAGCCGGGACACGTCTCCGCCGAGTCCATCCTCCGGGCCGGTCGCCGGGCGACAGCCTGGCATGGCTGAAGCACCCGCTTTCCAACTTCAATCAAAGCACGCTCCTACAACGTGACCAGCGCTCGGTCTTACGGCCTGCAACACCGACCAGGCATCAAATCTCGCCCTGGGGCACTCGGCTTTGATTGACGAATTGGTCGGATCAGACTACAGTTGCGCGGTCCGTAGCGGGGCCCGATTCCGATCCGTACCGTGTCGATCAAACATGCCTGAAACTTCAAAAAACTCTCGAATTTTGCACATTGCGGAACGCTCCGAATGGGAATGCAACGGCGAACGGGTTGGTGACGGGACCCTTGGCCGCGATGCCTGTGGCGACGTATATACCGGATTGGCACGGCTGATGGGCGATACCGACCGGTCGATCCGCGCGGTGATCATTTCCGCGGACGAGGTTGGCACGGAGGGCGACGAATTTGTTCGGTTGGTCCGCAGGCATCGCCCGGACGTCGAAGTGATGGTACGGACCCGCCCCGAACGGCGGACAGACGGCCAGTCGGCCGTCGCAGCCGGGGCCATGGTTTTCTCGGAGTTCCGCCTGAGGCAGTTGGCCGAGCGGCTCCAAGAAGAAGTCGTCCGGCGACCCTCCTTCGCCGCGCCCCCGGTTGAAGCCCGCCGCCGAGTCCCCGAGACTCCAGAGCAAGAGGCTGAACGGGATACATTCTCGGACCCTGCGAAAATCTTTCGACTCAGGGAGGACTCGGCCCCGCATGGCACCTCCAGGCTAGATCCGTTGACCGAGGAATTCGAAGCGGAAGAGTCTGTTGAAGCTGAAGCTCCTTCGTCGGCCGCAGAACCTACCTCCGCCGAATCCACTTCGCCCGCCCGAGTCCCCTGGGTACGCTATAATGATTCACCGGTTCGACGGAAGCCTCCGGGGGGCCAAACGCCGGACGGCTCGGAACGGTCTGAAGCGCCGGAAACGGGCGGCCAGCCCGCGAATAAAACTGAGGCTCAGTCCTCGGACGCGATAACGGACGCCGCCCCCCAGCAGGTTGGGCCGGCCGTAGTGCACGAAGATCCGTTCGGACCGTTGCTCACGGCGGAAGAACTGAATGCGCTAATGAGCGACGACGACGATTTCGCCGACGAGGAGCGCGACGCTCTGTTGAACAATGAATCCCCCGAGCCCCGGCATTAGCCGTTTGTGTCAAAATGCGTGTCACGGGTGCCAGGGCGACGCACGGATTGAACCAGCACCGCCGAATGGAGCGCGCAATCGCCGACGAGAACCGGCGGGTAAGAAGCCATGACCAGGCCGTATCCTGAATCCAAGTCGAACGATCCCGCCATGGGCGATGCCGCGCTGACCGCAACAGGGCGAACTCAGGAGTCTGCCGCTCAGAAGGGAGGCCGAGATTCCGCTGAAGAAATAGCGCCCGACTCCGCACGATCAAGTTCGACCTCTCCGGCGGGCGAAATCCGCTTTGACGCGGCTTTGCCGAGCGTCGATCCACCCGCCTGCGATCGATTGCTGGTCATCGGCGCGCACGCGGCGGCGAACGGGCTTGGTGATCTGGATAGACAGTTCGCGGATTGGCAGGTGGATTATTGCGGCTCGTTTCTGGCGGGCATCGTCGATGTCTCACGTCGACCGGCTCGGGCCATTCTTGCACGGGTCGAGGGCGGGCCGACTCGCATTGGCGATGCAGT
>JBGTDB010000084.1:0-3763 GCA_041748515.1 Phycisphaerae bacterium | reverse complement strand
AGGACTCGACCACCCGGCCGTCCTTGACACGAAGCCGCGACCGGCTGTCGCGTGCTGCTTCGCAGCACCTCCGCCACCCGGAGGGCGGCGTGTCAAGGATGCCGCTGACGTTCCAGTTGGCCCCTCTGGTCGGCCGCGTCGTGCGGCCTTCCGCCGGGCACGCTCGCGGGCCTGACGCGAGCTTCCTGCTCGCTTTACCAGTGGCGGCCCGCTCGCGTTCGCTGCGCTCACCCTGATGCACGTAGACCTCGCCTTTTCCCGCGACCCGAACCATGACCAACTCGTCGATCCTTGACACGCTGCTGCGAGCGGTGCTCGCGTCCACCTTTGGCGGACCTCCGCTTCGCGGAGAGCATCGCGTCAAGGACATGTTCCCTGCGTCCCGTGGAGGAACTGCTGGACCATGTTGCCCGATCCGTCGCGTCCTTGACACGAAGCCGCGAGCTTCGCTCGCCTGCCGCTCTGCGGCAGTTCCGCTTCGCGGAAGGCGGCGTGTCAAGGATCCATGATCCGCTGCCCGTCGTACAAGTATACCACCGTGCCGTCGTGGGCGCCGCTTTTGGTCACGACCTTTTTTTCCCCGCCGCCCGTCGGCGTGGAACGCGGCCGTCTGGACCGTCACCGCCCCGACCTGCCCGGTTTTGCCCGCCCGCTGACACCGAACACCGGTCAAACAGTCGCTCGATAAGCTTGTGCGACCTTGGCTGTGGGTCAATAATTACTCGGTTGACCTAACCAGCCTCAATCTTCCCTCCTTCACTGCATCAAGTACTGGAGCGAGAGTATTCCACCCAATACTATTGAGATATCCTTCAGCGTCGAAGTCAAAAAAGATAGCATCACTGGACGCTTTCCCATATGCCGTATACTTATAGACCCAGGTTTCGCCGCTGTCATCAGCAGCTAGGTAATCTGGCCCACCAAGTAAGCCAATTAAGTCCGGCATAAATACGCGCATCTGCGCCGACGACAAATTTGAGTCCATCCATAAGGAGAAGTTCAGCGTCATCTCGCTCCTATTATTGCGATTCTCAAAGAGGCAAAGCAAGACACCACGAGCTCCAAACGTCGATATCCCATAGTAACCCATTAGAAATAGTAAAAGCCCCACAGTGAAGCCAGTGGCACCCCACACCGTCGGTCGTCTCGAAAGATCGTCTGCAGTCTCTGCCGATTCTTCGCTCCCGCATTCTGGGCACCGATCTGAGGGAATATTGTCCACGCGGTAACCGCATCGCCGGCACGTTATACACCCCGGAATGACCGCCATTCTACACGATTCGAGGCGAGCCCAAATCTCGGATATGAGCAAGTAAAAACCTATCAATGTCAAGAATGCTCCAGCGAGAATTGCAAGGCTCCGAGGCGATAGAATCGGAATACGACTTCCAGCGAATCGCCACAAGCAAACATAGACTACCCCAGAGGTGGCAATTGAATGCAAGATGGCGAAAAGCACTCTTGACCGAGCGGCGACGATTGACCTCATCGCGACAGCAATAAGCAAAGGCAGAACCAGTAGCAAGACCCATAGTACCCGGACTGCGCAATCGGAGTCATAAAATACAATCAAAGTTGCCAGAACGTATACAGCGCATGAACGAATCACTGCTCGTTGCAACTTTGGATCATAATTCTTGACCTTTCGCATACGAGACAACCTCCGCCTCTCGTCCTGGTTGCCTTTAGGCACTCTAACAAAACGTCTTTTCTGATGCGAAGAAGTCCCGCTCCCTTACGGTCGCGGCTCGGTTCGTCGGTCGCGGCTTGGAAAAGGCAAGGCGACGGTCGGGAGCCGGGGTCGGTTATTTTGGGGGGCCGAGGAGTTCTTCCATGCGCTCGGTGAGTCTTTCCATGCGGAAGGGCTTGTTGAGATATCCGTCGACGCCGAGGCTCTCGGCCCAGAGCTGGTGGCGCTTGCCGGCGTTGCCGGTGATCATGATGACAAAGGGGCGCTGGCCTTTCTTCTTGCCGGATTTGATCTTTTCGAGAACGAGGAACCCGCTTCGCTTGGGCAGCATGGCGTCGAGAACAATGAGGTCGGGGTCGAAGCGGGCGGCGACGTCGACGGCGGCGTTGCCGTCGCTGGCGGATTCGACCCGGGCTCCGGTTCCGTCGAGGATCGTACGAAGGGCGGTCAGCATGTCGGGATCGTCGTCGACAATGAGGATATTCTTCCCTTCCAGCGCGGACTCCACGGATTTCTCGGTCATGGCTACCATCTCCACCCCTCAGTATGTAAAACCAAGGTTTTCATCGCGACGACAGAACTCTAACGGCCGGGAACCCGCGGCGGCTCGGCACTGTTGCTCGATCAGGCACGAAGGCTTCCGGCCCCTGGAGCGGGGGCAGGCGGTTAGAGGCTCTGATAATCGAGTTTAGGACAGTCGCCAGCGACGATCAAGCGGGCACCGGCCTCGCGGGCGGGTTTGGATGCCTTTACGCATCCGGCGGCGGCGGCTAGATTGGTCGAACTCGAAAAAATCGCCGCCAACGGCGCCGGCGGTTTGGTTTCCCTTAATATCCTGACGTCGGCGGAGCTGACGCATCGTGAACAAGCATTGGATGATCGCCCCTCCGTCGGCGGAGTGCGCCCACCTTGCGTCGAAGTGGCGGGTTCCGCCGCTGATCGCCCAGGTCTTGCTAAATCGCGGGGTATCGGCTGACGAGCCGTGCGAGACTTTCCTGTCGCCGCAGCTTCGAAACCTGTATCCCCCTTCCTCGCTTCCGGGCACGATCCAGGCCGCGAAACTGCTCGTCGAGGCGAGCCGAGACAGGAAAAAGATCGTCATTTATGGCGATTACGACGTGGACGGCACCACCGGCATCGCAATTCTCTGGCATGCCCTGAAGCTAGCCGGGGCGGACGTGAGTTTTTACGTTCCGCATCGTATCGAAGAGGGCTACGGCCTGAACCAGGCGGCGGTCGGCAGGCTGGTCGAAGATGGGGCCGAGATGATCGTCACCGTCGATTGCGGGGTGACCGCGGTCGAGATCGCCGACGAGCTGCGGGCTCGCGGCGTGCCTCTGATAATCACCGATCATCACACCCCGCGGGACGTGTTTCCCAAAGCCGCGGCGGTTGTTCATCCTGCGGCCGGTGGGGTCGAAACGATGGCGACCGGCACGGCGGGCCATTCTTACCCAAATCCGAGCATTTGCGGGGCGGGGGTGGCGTTCAAAGTGGCCTGGGCGATCGGGCAGCAATTGAGCGGCGGAGAGCGGGTGTCGCCCGAGTTTCGTGAGCTTCTGCGGGAGTTGTTGCCGCTCGCGGCGCTGGGGACCGTCGCGGACGTGGTGCCACTGACGGGGGAGAATCGGATCATTGTCCGGCACGGACTGAGCGGGCTGGCGAGTTCGTCCATTGCGGGGGTGCGGGCGTTGCTTGAGACGGCCGGTCTGACCGGGGCGGCGGTCAGTTCGTACGACGCGGGATTCAAGCTCGCGCCGAGGATCAATGCGGCCGGGCGCATGGGCCATGCCCAGCTCGCGGTCGAGCTGTTCACCCGGGCGGACGCGGCTCGGAGTCGTGAAATCGCGACTTATCTCGAAACGCACAACCGGGCTCGACAGGCGACGGAACGCAAAATCGCCAAGCAGGCCAAGGAGATGATCGATTCGAGGAACCTGGCCAGCGACGGCCGGCGTGCGATTGTGCTGGCCTCGGCTGAATGGCACGCTGGGGTGATCGGGATTGTCGCGGGGCGGATGGTGGGGAAGTTTCACCGGCCGACGGTCTTGGTGGCCCTGAGCAACGGCAAGG